>JBDLJU010000120.1:0-9409 GCA_039714215.1 Chloroflexota bacterium
GTAAGTTTCCCCTAAATCCGCCGTGTGGGTGATTACCACGATCTCCTGGTAGATTTTACCCAACTGCAGGTACTGGGCCTCAAACTCGGAGACATGGGGGTGTGCCAATCGGGTGACTGACTCCCCGTTGACCGAAGCAGATAGGTCGTGGGCCCGTAGGCCATTTCCAATCGATTGATTGGTTTGGGGGTCGATAAAGTGCAAACCAACTATGTTAACAAGTTTTCGCCCCTCAAATGCAGGAATCGGAAATTGAGCAGTGCTGTCTGTAAGGATGCAGGTAGATGTCATTTGTAAAGGTACTTATTCAATTGAGAAGATGAATTGGTAATGAGGCTGTCCGCCTTCTTGCACTTCAACTTCAATGTCGGGATACTTCTCTCCGATCATTTCAGAAATCTCTTCAACTCGTTTGAGCGGAATATTGTTACCGTAGAACATGGTTGCCAATTCGTAGTCTTCCATCCCAATATTGTCGAGCAAATTGATGCAGGCTTGTTCGAGGTTCGGGGTGCAGTCAATCAGCTTGCCATTCAGCAGGGAGATGATCTGCCCTTCCTTGACTTTTACGCCGTCGAGTTCAACATTGCGGGTGGCCGTAGTAACCTCTCCGGTTTGGACATCGTCAATCGCGGCGGCCATTTCTTTGGCTACCTGTTCAAATTCCCCGTCGGGAGCTAAGCGCATCATCGCCGCTAGCCCTTGCGGCACAGTACGGCTTTCAATCACCCGAATGGTTTTTACCGTCATTTCAGCGGCAGCTTTGGCAGCCAGGATAATGTTTTTGTTGTTCGGTAAAATAACCACTTCGTTGGTCGGTAAATTTTCAAAGGCAGCAATGATCTGCTGGGTGCTTGGATTCATTGTTTGGCCGCCTTCGATGACTGCCGATACGCCTAAACTGGCAAACACCTTGGCAATTCCCGGTCCGGGGGCGACGGCAACAGAGGCAATCTGACCTGGCTCCAGAGGAGTGAGATCAAGCCTGCGAGCAGCTTCCCGCTCAATTTCATCCATTTGTGCCATCAGGTTTTCAATTGCCACATTGGTGACAGTGCCGAGATCCATACAGTAATCAATTGGCAGGTAACGGTTTTCAGTGGGCACATGGATGTGCATCCGATACATCCCGTCTCCCTCGCCAACCTGGATCGAAGTCCCCATTTCTTCAAGTCCGCTGTAAAAACTCTCCAGCTGAAGTTCTTCAAATGGGTTAAAGTCAACCACTATTTCGTAATCCTGGCCTTCTTCAATCGTGTCAAGCGTGTTATCCAGGTTTAATGTAGAAATTGGCTGCACTTCTGCGATTGGCGTGTCCAATGCTTCCCCATTGATCCACCGCAGCATGCCTTCGATCAAGTAGAAAAATCCTTTCCCGCCAGAATCGACAACACCTGCTTCTTTCAAAACAGGCAGTAAATTCGGGGTGCGCTCCACGGATGCGGCACCCTCTTCTACGGCGATCTCCAGCATTTCTACAGGGTCTTTCACCTTGGTGATTTCCTTATTGGTCGCTGCAGCAACATCTTTAACAACAGTCAGGATTGTTCCTTCGACTGGTCTAACGACACCTTTATAGGCCGTGTCGCGAGCGCTGGCAAATGCAATCGCCATACCTTCGGCTGTGAGGTGCTCCTGATCTTTTAGTGCCGCAGAGAAGCCGCGCCAAATTTGGGAGAGGATTACACCTGAGTTTCCTCGAGCACCCATCAGGGCGCCTTGAGCGACATCTGCCAGCATTTTTCCGGCGTGCTTTTCAGGGGAATTTTCAATTTCAGCAAATGCAGATTGCATCGTCAACATCATATTGGTTCCAGTATCGCCGTCTGGGACCGGGAAAACGTTAAGTGCATTAACGATTTGCTTGTTGGCGTTCAGCCAAGCCATCGCCGCGGCGACCAATTCTTTGATCTCCTGTCCGCCGATGGGGTTGCGTTGAAAAATTAATCTTCGATCGATATTAGGTGTTTTGGTTACGTCATTCATGAATGCTCCGAATAAAGGATTTTGCGTTCTAACCCTGGGAATTCTTGAGTATTTTCTTGAGGAAGTAGGGGAGAGATTACTCTTCCCCGTTGATTCTTAAGCCCTGGACATGGACATTGACATTATTGAGGGGCAAGCCGAGGGTTTTCTCGACGTGGAATCGCACGGTATTGGCAACACTGTTTGCCACAGATTTGATCCGAGTACCGTACTGTACGATAATGTAAATATCAATGTTGATATCGCCTTCTTGATAATGGACTTCAATGCCGTGGGTGGGGTCTTTAACCAACAGGTTGGTAATCCCATTTACAAGGTTTTTTGATGCCAGGCCGACAACACCATAAGACTCGATGGCTGCCTGGTAGGCGATCGTGGCAATCGCTCTTGCAGATACATTAATGCTTCCGTATTTGTTTTGCTCGTCTTTCATATTTTTTTCCTCTAATTTCTTATTAACCATTTGGGTTGAAAAAGGATACGTTTTATGGTACCATTTTTCGGCTAATTTATGCGATTTTGAAATTATCCATATTCATATATAAGGAAGTGAGCTATGGCAAAGTGTTCCGTTTGTGGTAAGAAAACAACTTTTGGTCAGAATCGGCCTTGGTCTAAGAAGGCAACGAAACGCACATTCAAACCAAACCTGCAAAAAGTCTCCGTATACGAGGAAGGCCGCAAGGTTCAAAAAGTAATGTGCACTCGCTGCATTCGTACGATGGTCAAGACGGCTGCATAAGTATTCGGTTTTTACCTAATTAAATCATGATCACGGCTTTGCCGTGATTTTTGATTTAATTCATTAGCTCATGTAGCTCCTTGATCCCTGCGTTAATTCCCAGGGAGTGTTTATAAATTGCGCTGGCAGCTACAAAAATTTCTGCTCCAGCGGAAAGCACTTGGGGAAGGGTACTGGCATTGATCCCGCCATCAACTTGAATGGCTGCTTGTGGATTGTATTTGTCCAGCATCGCCCGGACTTGCTGGATCTTGGGGAGCATTTCCGGGATGAATGCCTGCCCGGAGTAGCCGGGATACACAGTCATCACCAAAACCATGTCTACCAATTTAAGCACAGATTCAATTGCTTCTACAGGGGTATCAGGGCTGATTGCTACGGAGGCATCCACGCCCATGTCGGAAATTCTCTGGAGTTCCCCAGCAAGGTCATCCACCGCTTCGGCATGGATTGTCAGCCGGTCGGCGCCCGCCTTAACAAATGCTTCCACCAAATTGCCAGGTGTCTCAATCATCAGGTGCACGTCAAGCGGCAGATCGGTTGCTTCCCTGCAGGCAGCCACGATGACTGGTCCCATTGACAGATTCGGGACAAATTGGCCATCCATTACATCAATGTGAAACCAATCAATTCCGGCGGCTTCTGTTTCCGCGATTTGTGCCCCGAGGTTTTTAAAATCGGCGCTGAGGATTGAGGCTGAAAGAAGTTTGCGTTTTGTCATAAATGATAATCTCTAAAAAATATTGTGATATACCCAGATAAAAAAGGGAATTAGCCCGCCCCAGGATGCGACTGCCAGCAGGGCTAAAGTTACTGAGGTCCAATCAATTCCGGCGCTCGCAGGGAGCGGGTCTGGTTGTAACGAGGAATTTTTTACAAGGGGAGGTTGGGTGGCTGGCGAGAGATTTGGAGACACAGGAGCGATTGGCGGGTTCGGGGTGCTTGCAGCCTGTGGTTTGGGTGTTTGCGGGGTAACAATTGAGTTTATGTTTTGCGAATTGTTGGCTTTGGTTTGGTCTAGGATCATCTGCAGCACTCGCCCGAGCTGATCGGCAGTGCGGTAGCGGGCGGAAGGTTCTTTAGCCAGGACTTTGAGGATTACTTCTTCTAACTCTGCTGAGATAAATGGGTTCAGTTCCCGCGGAGGGATTGGGTTGGCGTTGCGGTGCAGGCGGGCGAGTTCGGAGGAAGTTTTTCCAATAAAGGGCAGCTGTCCGGTGAACATCAAGTACAGTACCACACCTAAGGAGTACACATCCGACGAGGGTGAAGGCGCTTCACCAGAGGCTTGCTCAGGCGAAAAATACTGTGGAGAACCCCAGACCACCTCAGACTGTTCATCTGGATTGATTGATGCCAGTGCACGGGCAATCCCAAAATCGGTTACTTTTAGCTGGTGGTCTGCAGTGACAAGAAAATTATGCGGTTTAACATCGCAATGCACCAGGCCCGCCCGGTGGGCATAGCCAATTCCTTTGCATGCTTTAATCCCCAATTCGAGCCCTTCTTTGATTGAAAGGCGGCCTTTTTCATGAATTATCGAATTCAGGTCATCGCCGGGGACGTACTCCATCACGATGTAGAGACGCTGCTGGTCATACCCAAAATCATAGATCGTCACCAGGTTGGGATGGCTGAGGTTGGCAGCAGCTTTGGCCTCCTGCCGAAATCTTTCTCTAAAGGCAGGGTCCTTCGCATATTGTGATCTGAGCAGTTTTACGGCGATATCCCGTTCCAGCATCAGGTCTTGACCAAGAAAAACCATCGCCATTCCCCCCCGGCCGATTGGTTCACTTAATCTATAGCGTTTGTTGAGTAATATTTGATCGTCCATAGCACTATGGATTGAATTGTACCGGAAAGAAGTGCAGTTTGGTAGGGGCGTTTTGCCATCCAGGATCAGCGGATGAGCTTGAGCTTTGAAGGAATTCTCAGTTTTGGAGTAAAATACCAGATATGGATCAAATTCGCAGGTTGTGGCGCGCTCTTTTATCTATGCCGGTGGTGCTCGGCGCAGTAGGATTTACCGCGCTGCTTTTCGGGCTGCTTGCAGCGGTAGTTTTTGTCTTGACCACTGTCTCTAATCAAGGCGCGCTTCCGACCGCAGCATTGACCATTATTCCAGGCCCCACTTCAACCGTATACGTTGCCACCCCTACACTAACCCGAGTTCCAACGATTACTTCTAATATGCCCCCGTCACCCATGCCAGGGATGATAGGGATCGGGAGCTCAGTGCAGATCTTTGGTACGGAGGGATCAGGATTGAACATCCGGGCAACTCCGGGGGTTTCTACCGCAGTACTCTTTGTAGCGCTTGAATCAGATGTTTTTGAGATCATCGATGGACCGGTGGTTGTTGACAATATTACCTGGTGGCAGCTGGTCACCCCATTAGACTCAGCCAGGATTGGTTGGGCGGCTTCAAATTATTTATCTCTGGTTTCTAACCCATAATTTTGAGAGGATTTCCCCATGACAAACCCAAAACCGACATCATTCAGTGCTGACCGAGAAGCATCGAAATTAACCATAAAATGGAATACCGGAGAAGTGGCGGAAATTCCCTTTGACCTGCTGCGAAATTCCTGCCCTTGTGCAAACTGCCGCGGTGGACATGACAATATGGTTAAAGAGCCAAACGCCAGTATGTTCGTGATCCCCTTGATGGATGTAAACAAAGCAAAGTTATCTGATATTTCTTTGGTGGGCAACTATGCGATCAGTATCCTGTGGGAAGATGGCCATAAGGACGGCATCTTTAACTGGGGATACTTATATTCCCTCTACACCCAGATGCAGTATCGAGATATTGAATCCCAAAATAAATGAAATCATCACCGAACAGGCATAAAGATTTATATACATTGAAGGCCTGGATAATATCGTAAACCTTGAAATTCCCACTCGGAAGGATGCTGTCTTTGTCCGCCTTGATATTGATCTTGCCAAGAATGGCTGCAAGCGTTTATATTGACGCAAGCTGTAGCAGCGATTAATGGAATTTAAAGATTCCCTGGATATTCCTCTAGGGAATCTTTATTAGTATAGAGCTTAGGAAGAAGAGTGTGCCTTCGCATTCTTTTTGCTGTCATTGATATAAAATCCGCTGCCTTTAAAATTGATCCTGGGCGCGGTATAGATTCGCTGTGTGGCGGCATGTCCATTTGGGCAGCAGACATGATCGTGGTCAGCGTTGATCGCTAAGGACTTTTCGAATTCTTCTCCGCAAACCTGGCAGCGGTAGCTGTAACTTGGCATTTATCTTCCTAAATTGGTAAACTCTGGAGACCAGGGCAGCTATGATTTCGCTGTCAGCCTGTGTCTCTAATTATTGATGCAATGAAGACAAGTTTCTTACCTTTGAAAAAACAGGTTCTTCAAACCGATTAAATGATAAAGAGCTTGTGTTAGAAAAACACAAGCTCTTTGTTAACAAAAAGTTAAATTTTTACTGTCAGTTAGCTGCTGGCCTCTTTTTGGCGTTTATAGTCTACAAACCGGTAACCTACCCCGCGCTCTGTGAGGATATATTTAGGGTCTGAGGGGTCTTCCTCAAGTTTCTGTCGTAAATAGTTGACATACAGACGTACATAGTGGGGCTCGTCGCGGTATTCATAGCCCCAGACTTTGGCAAGGATCTGGTCATGAGAGATCACCCAGCCAGCATTCTGCACCAGGTGGTAGAGCAGGCGGTATTCTGTGGGGCGCAGCTTGACAAGCTCACCATTCACCCAGACTTCGCGGCGGTCGAAATCAATATTTAAACGGGAGTCCACTTCAATTACCCCGCTTGTTTGACCGCGAGTTGAGTCTGTACGGCGCAGCACTGCGCGAACGCGGCTGACCAATTCTCTAGGGCTGAAGGGTTTAGTCACATAGTCGTCAGCGCCGAGCTCAAGCCCGCGCACACGATCGTCTTCTTCGCTTTTTGCAGTCAGCATGATCACTGGAACGTCATTGCTCTCGCGGACCATGCGGAGCACCTCAAACCCATCGATATCGGGCAGCATCACGTCTAACAAAACCAGGTCAGGTAAGGTCTCGCGTATTTTATCCATGGCTTGCTGGCTGTTAAATGCTTCAATCACCTGGAAACCATCATGCTCCAGGTTTAGCCGGATAAAACGGACCATCCGTTCTTCGTCGTCGATTACCAGAATTCGCCGGTTAACAAATTGTGTTTCAGTCATTGCAGTTACTCTCGGACAAAGCCGATGATCTCTTCCTCTTCGTCACTTGGCAGGATTTCTAAGAAGTTTATTTTATCCCAGGGCCAAATCACAGTGGTAACATCCTCTTCGGAGATATATGTGAGGTCTTTGCCGTCTCTGCGTCGCGGATTTGACACGATCAGCAATGTATCCCCTACAGCAGGCATTTCTTCAATTTCACCAGCAATTGGCTCTTCATTTGCGATGTGTAAAATAACACTGATTGCCATATTGAATTTCTCCTCTAACTATCCGATTACTCTTGACGGATCAGGGCTTGAATTTTGAAGCGTCCCAGGGTAATCACATCACCGTGGGTAACAGGCTGATTTTTGTGCGGGGGGATTTTTGTGTTATTGATCCTGGTTCCGTTGGATGACCCGAGATCCTCAACGTAGAGGTCTTCCCTGATTAATTTTAGCGTGGCATGCAGGCGGGATACTCCCTGGGCATAAGCGTTGTATGGGGAAAGATCAATATCAGGCAGAATCGATTGTCCCTGGCTGATCCGCCCGAGGGTAAATTCCAACCGTCCAATCAGGGGGAGAATTTGCCCGGTGCGCACGATGTGCAAGCTCACCTGGCTTTCTGTTACCTGGGCTGGTGGAGGCGGGGGCGGTGATGCTCCCGCTTGGGTGATCCGCGGATCGGCAGATTTGATCGTTGCAGTCGAAAGGCCATCTGACGTGATCAGTTTTACACTGCATTCACTGCAAAATAATGCTCCAGCAGGTTCTTCGTGATTACAGTTTGGACAAATTATGCTCATTATTGCGGTACCTCAGTGTCTTGTTCGAGCACCAGTGCTCTCGTCCCATATTTAATTCGCTTTTTTGCATCTTCATTCATTGCTTTTGATGAGTTCACGTTATTTAATTCCAGCATAACAGTATTGGCTAATTCTTCTTCACCAGTATCTAATAACTGGGTTGCCAGATTTTTTAATCTCTGGGTTGCCTGAATGATATTTCCTGCTTCGATGTCTTTTTGAGCCATTTCTTGCAGGCGGTAAAGGGATAGTTTTGACATTGCCCGGACCAGCACCTGCGGTGGCGGCTCTGGTTCCGCTTTATTAGTTGTCGGTCTTGAGAGTGACAGCCGTGTTGAGACATTTGGAATCAGCAATTTTGGCAGCACCAAATTTAACTTACCATCAATTAATGGGAATTCCCCATTTGCGGATTTCATCTCGTCAATCAGGAATTCCATGATTATTGAGAGGCTGTGCTTGTTAGGGATGTCGCCCAAGGCGATCTGTTCTCCCAGGGGGATCGAGTTGGAATCAGGGCTGAGCCGGAAAGCATACCGGAGTTCAACTCCTGGTGGAGTTTCGTAGTCTAATGTGACGTTACTCGCAAATGTATCCTGGATTTGACCAAACTTGTCTTTCAGGAATTTCTCGATTCCCCGGGAGGTATCGGCAAACTCACTGCCCCCGCCAGTTATCGTGGCGAGCTCGTCCAGGAAGGAATCGTTCCATTTGTCGCCAATCCCTAAGGCATGGATGGTGATACCTGCTTCAGCGGCTTGTTCTGCGAGTGTAAGACAGGCTTCCTCATCACCGTAGGTGCGCCCATCGGTAATCAATATCAGGTGGTTATGATAGCTCGGGCGGATATTCCGCATCACTTCGGTGAGACCAGCCTCGAGGCCCTTGTAAATCTCAGTCCCCCCATCGGTGCTAATGATCCCTATTCTCGCTTCCAGCACGTTGATGTTCTGGCCGCGAGTGGCCGGGATGATTACTTCAGCGGCATCATTAAATGTCACTACGGAGATGACGTCTTCCGGTTTCAGCGTTTGAATAATTTGGCGGGCAGTTTCTTTTACCGAATTCAAACGTGGGCCAGACATTGATGTAGAGGTGTCCAGGACCAGAGAGATGTTCAATGGGGGCGTGGTAGGAGAAAGCGCCCCAGACCCAGGCGGAAGAGCCATCAGGTTGATCATCACATAAATTAGCTGGGGGCTGTCCATAACCGGGAGGGCTTGTCGGCTGTAAATCGTATTTACTAATGTGTTCTTTGGGCTTCCGGTAACATCCTTTGGAAGGACGTTATCGTAGTCTTTACGTTTGGTCGGATTCGAGAGAGTCTCGTAGGCTTCCTGAATGTTCAGAAAGACCTCAGTTGCACCAGAGTCTTTATTGGTGTCTGGGTGGAACTTCCGAGCTGCCTGGTGGTATGCGTTGCGAATCTCTTCTTGAGTGGCAGTCCGCGGCACGCCTAATCTGGCGTAGTAATTGTCTAAATACCCTGTCGCCATAAAATCCTTAATCTGATAATCGAGCGAGAACTACGCTGATGTTATCCGGACCACCGGCTGCGTTTGCCAAGTCTACCAGACTTTGGCAGGCACGTTGAGGATTGGGGGATTCGCTGATTACTTCAAATATCTGGTCCTGGGGAACTACGCCCCATAAACCGTCTGAACAAACCATTAAATAACCGGGGTGCGGCATTGAGGT
>JBDLJU010000121.1:0-9300 GCA_039714215.1 Chloroflexota bacterium
TTTTATTACGTTGAGGACATGCATGGCGTTAAAGGGCAATTTAAGAGATTTCACAATTACGCAGCTCCTCAATCTGGTTAATCTGGCACAAAAGTCAGGCACCCTGGTTGTCGAAGGCAGTGGGAGTACCGCTCGGATTACTTTCCGAGAAGGTAAGCTCGCTTTTGCCGCGATTGAAAATGACGACAACAGCCTCGGCGGTATCCTATTTAAAGGCAAAGTGATCACCAATGCACAGCTCAACACGATCAGCAATCATTCTACAACAATGAGCGATAAAGAACTCGGTTTGCTGCTGGTCAACTCAGGTCATGTTACTCAAGAAGATATTATCGCCAGCCTGCAGAACCACTTTATCGACATCATTCAAAAACTTTTCAGCTGGGTGGAAGGTGTATTCCATTTCATTGCTGGAGAGCTTCCCCCCGAAGACAAAATCCCCATCCGGATGGACCTGGAAAATATCATCATCGAAGGGTCCCGCCGGCTGCGCGAGTGGGAGCAGCTGCAAGATGAACTCCCCAACCTTGATCTCGCCCTAAAATTCACCGACCGCCCTGGGGTTAACCTCAAGAATATCAATATGAGCGTTGAAGAATGGCGGGTGGTATCGTACATCAATCCCAAGAACAGCATACGTCAGATCGCAAAAGCTTCTAAAATGTCGGATATCGAGATCCGGAAAATTATCTATGGCTTACTCCAAGCCGGCCTGGTCGAACTCGTACGGGCCGAGGGAGAGGTCCGCACCCTCCCGGGTTTAGACGCAGCCATGTCTGGGCACAGTAAAGAAGAACAGAAAAATTTGGTCAACAGATTGATCGGCAGAATCAGGTCACTCTAATGATTTTTATTATAAGGATGAGGCATTATGCAAACAGTTAAAATGGTTGTCACAGGCCCATTCAATGCCGGCAAAACTGAATTTATTCAAACTGTCAGCGAGATTGACGTTGTCGCCACTGAACGTAAAATAACTTCAGAAGCTGAACGAATCAAAGATGCCACCACCGTTGCTATGGACTTCGGCAGGATCACGGTTGACGATGAATTGGTACTCTATTTGTTCGGTACTCCCGGCCAAAAACGCTTCGACTTCATGTGGGAAATCCTCTCTGAGGGTATGCTCGGGTTCATTGTGATGGTCGACAGCACCCGCCCGGAAACTTTCCGAGAAGCCCGCTCCATCCTGGAGACCTTCCGCGCTTATGCGCCAACTCCCTACGTAGTTGCCGCCAACAAGCAAGACCTCGAAGACGCCTGGGACATTGATGACATGCGGATTGCCTTGCGCCTCGATCCGAACATCAATTTACTGCCATGTTCCTCAATAAGCAAAGATGCGGTCAAAGAAGTGCTCCTCCAGCTGCTGACCAATATCCTTACCGAAATCGACGGAAGTTAATCAAACAAACGAGATTGAAAAGAATACTTCCCCTGTGTCCACAATTACAACTGATCAAGGAATAGTTCATTACGAGGTGTTTGGCCGCGGCAGACCGGTTATTTTGCTGCACGGCTGGCTTGGTTCTTGGGGTCTCTGGCATAAAACCATGACTGGATTACACGGACAATATCGTACTTACGCCTTAGATTTTTGGGGTTTTGGCGAATCAGGGAAGAAGCGAGAAACTTACAACATAAGTGATTTTGTCGGCCTGGTGGATCAATTCATGGAACAACTTGGGATCGTTCAGGCACCAATGATTGGTCACAGCATGGGGGGCACGGTCAGTTTAGCCTTCACCATCAAACACCCAGAAAAAGTCAGCAAAGTGGGGGTGATCGGCTCCCCGGTAGATGGTGAATCCCTCGCTTTTCTGCTCAAGTTAGCCGGAAAACCATTGATTGCCAAACTGGTTCACAACGCCCTCTGGGCGCTCAAGCTCGGAATCCGGTCAGCCGCTCCTTTCATCACAAAAGACAAACGCTGGTACGAGATGATCTCCGCAGACCTTTCCCAAACCACCACCGAATCCTTCTTGCTCAGCATCAAATCTCTTCGCAGCACGGACCTCACAGAGCAGCTTAGCTCCATTCAGGTACCCGTCATGGGGATCTTTGGAGCCAAAGATAATATCGTCAATCCCAACCAAAAAGATGTTGTCCTTAACCTCGCCCAACAGCCACATGTAAATTTTTTTGAGAATGCCGGGCACTTCCCTATGCTTGATGATCCAGAACTTTTCCTCCAGGTAGTTAAAGACTTCCTCGATGTACCGCTCACCCCGCCTCAAACGCCATAATTTCCCAAAAATTCACTCAAAATTTTGCCCCTACAATCGAAAATAACCTGAAATTACAATACTCAGGGTTTCAATCACAGGTATACTCAATTTAACGTGTGCTTCAGCTTAAAATCAGCACGCGAGCTATGTGTTGTTCATAACTGGTTGGTTCTTTCTGATTGGTAAACAACCATTAATTAACTGTGTAATCGGTATAACCATGATTAGAGTAAGTTTACGAGATAACCGCTACCTTTATCCCTTCAATGACTATGCCCGTGATTTACGCATCGGGAATAAACCATTGTGGCTGCACCACAGCGATATTCTCAGCCAATACGCCCATACCGAACGACAGGCAGAGGAATTTGAAGACATCTTCGCACCTAGCTTTTTCTCTTCGAAGGACCAGGCCTGCATTGTTTACCGGGACAATCTGTTCTTTGACAAATTCTTCATCGCTGAGTTCATCGAAGCGGCCTCGAAACGCAACCAGCCCAGCCGCGCCGCATTCAATCCTGCTAACCCGGCCTTCAAAGAACATGCCCAGCCGCTCTCTACTTCTTACACACCGTCAGGTGATTATTTCCTCGCAGACCTGTGGTTTTTCCCCAACGGACCCACTCAAGAAACCCCTGAACCGCTGGTCATCGACATGGATGCCCGAGAGATAGGTTATTACCATATCCCCAGCTATATGGCTGCCCAGCAAGGAGACCTCACCTACCAGGTCCCTCTCAAAGCGTTTGTCGCAATCGATTCCTGGGTACACATTTACATCGCTGATGTGATCTTTGGCTTGTTCTCCCGCGGCGCTCGCTTTGAGCAGCGATTGAACGACGAGTTAAAATTCAAGCTCCAGGTATTAGGCACAGCAATGTATGAAGGCAAACAGCTGCTAGAAAGCTCCAAAGTAGTTCAAATTGGCAAGGACTGTGTGATCGACCCCACTGCGATCATTCATGGACCGACAACCATCGGAGACAACGTCACCATCGGAGCCGGAACAGTGATCGAAAACTGCATCATCGGCAGCAACGTGAATATTTCTCAGGGCTGCCAGCTGATGCTCTCCGTTGTTGGAGATGGAACTTTCCTGCCTTTCCGTGCCTCTCTTTTTATGACCACCTTGATGGAAAACAGCATGGTCGCCCAAAACACCTGCCTGCAGATGTGTGTAATTGGACGTAATACCTTTATCGGTGCCGGCAGCACGTTTACCGACTTCAATTTAATCCCTACCCCCATCCGGGCGATCGATGGCACTGGAAAGCTCAACCTCTCAAATAGAGAGGTGATGGGCGGGTGTGTCGGGCATAACTGCCGGATTGGCGCTGGGGTGATCATCCACCCCGCACGGGTGATCGAATCGGATGTCGTCATTGTAGCATCCGAACATCGCAGAGTGATCGCCCGCAATGTCACCTACGAAGACAGCGACCACCACCGTCTCAAGGCTGCTGACCTCCACCGCAGGCTTTATGCCCCATCCAGGGAGTCTCAAGATTCATGGTAGCGAAGAACACGCTTTCCTGGAAATTCCTGCTGGCGAATAATCTGCTTTACGAACAAATTTCTCGCCAACAGGCTGAAGAAATTGATACAATTACAGCAAAACCCAGGTTTGATCTTGCTGGCTTCACCTGGCTAAAGAAAAACAGCGAAAAGAAAGCGACAAAGAAATTTGGCTGCGTGCCCAAGCAGTTCAATAATTACCCTAATCTAACCGGAGGGATCCATGGGCAATGCTAGAATACTGATCGTAGAAGACGACACTGACATCTCCAACATGCTTAAAATATATTTCGGCGGGCAGGGATACGATGTGGAAATTGCAGGCCGCGGTTTCGCCGCTCTCGAGAAAACCCGGCAGAATCTCCCTCATCTGATTGTCCTCGACATCATGCTGCCTGATATTGATGGCTACGAAGTCTGCAGTCGGCTGCGCACCAGCACTCGCACCAGCCATATCCCGATCATTTTCCTTACCCAAAAAGATGAACGCAGTGACAAACTCCAGGGCTTGGAACTTGGTGCTGACGATTACATTACCAAGCCCTTCGATATTGAAGAGCTAAAATTCCGTGTAAAAAACGCGATTGCCCGGGCAGAACGGGAAAGCCTCACCGACCCGCGCTCTGGGTTGCCCTCTGGCCGCCTGATCGAAGACCAACTCCGTTCAATCATTCGCCGCAAAGATTGGTCCTTTTTGGATGTGCGGGTCAATTTTTTCGAAGGTTTTAAAGAAGTCTATGGGTTCGTTGCTGCAGATGACCTCGTCCGCTTTACTACCATGCTCCTCGCTGAAGTGGTTGATGAATTTGGGTCCCCGAGTGACTTCATCGGGCATCCTGGCGGAAACAGTTTCATCGTGATCAGTAATGAAGTAGACAGCCCGCAGATCCAAGAGCAAATCAAGCTGCGTTTCCGAGAGCAGGTGCTCTCGCACTACAGTTTTATCGACCGTGAAAACGGACACATTCTCACCACCACAGATGCTGGTGAGCAAAAACAAACACCACTAATGTCAATATCCATCGGCGCGATTTCTCCCAGCCAACACATCTTTGGCGACATTCGCGAAATCACCGAACTGGCTGCTGAAGCCCGGCGGATGGATACGATCAACACCTGAGAGAGGTCTAGATAACCCATGTTTGGATTGGGGACTACCGCCTTCGCCTTAATTATTGCCGGAATAGCCTTGCTGCTGCTGGTTATTCCAATAGCCTCGCGCTATGTTTCCCGCGGCCGAAAAGCAATCGACCCTGCCGCTTTTCCTCCTATCATCCAGGCAGACCTTGCTCAGAATGAAAACGCGGTGTTTATCGTCCAGCCCGGTGGCAGGGTAGTCTTCATCAATGACAACGCCGCCAATTGGTTCAACATCAGCACAAATGCTGCCCCCAACCTGGAGCGCATGGCTCGCCTCGCCCGCCCTTCCGAGGCTTTTCTAAGCTTGTGTTCAACTTCTGGTCAGGCTCGCTTTACCCTGCAGCAAACCTTCGTCGAAGGTAGCTCTTATTTTATTCCTTTCCAGGACGGACAAGCCATCATGGTTGTGCTGGAAAAACCCCAGCTCACCAACCTCGATCAAACTGAATCAAACCTCTCATCTCAAGCAGTCAATATCTTCACCGAGATCAGCCAACGGATGTCCTCCAGCTTGGATCTCGAAACAACCATCCGGACAATCCTCTTTAGCATCGATCAGCTGATTCCCTCTGATTTTTCAGAGGTCACAATCTGGGAGCAGGAAAACCAATGCTTCAGCTCCTATCGCTACCTGGTTGAGGAAGACGGTATCCGCAGATTGAGTAAAAGCGCTACCTCGTACAAGCTTGATGAGGGCTATACCGGGTATCTGGCATCTCAAACTGGTCCACAATTGATCGATGATGTCTCCACTTTCATCGCCGCCCGACCTGCGGTCAGCCGCTTAGAATTCCCCTTCCGCTCCTTCCTCGGGATTCCTCTCAAGATTGGGGAGCAAAAAGTAGGCACCATCGAGCTGGCCTCTCAAGTCCCTGAAGGCTTTACTGAGGCGGACACGGAAGTCCTGGAAATGCTTGCCGGCCATGCGGTCATTGCCTTGCATAATGCCATCACGCATAACAAAGAAAAGCTGCGTGCAGAAGAAATGACCGGGCTTGCTGAACTTGCCCAGGTTGGCCGTGCAATCCAAAAGAGTGAAAATGTCTACCAGGAGTTGATCGAAAGCATCAGCCCGTTGGTAGATGCAGAAATCCTCGGATTCTTGATCCTCAACGAAGGCACCTCCATGCTGGAAGGAAGAAATCCATTCAAAGGACTGCCGACCCAATTCACAGAGCTGTATCGCGCTGACATCAGTGGAAACAGCACAGGCCGCTCGCTCTGGGAAGAGCAAGATGTGATCATCACCGATGACTTTTCCGAAAATTCTCCGATGGGCGCCCTCGGGTTAGCCCCCTTAGCCCAGGCCGCTGCGATGCGTGAGACCGTGCTAGTTCCTCTGATCGTCGAAGGGAAGGCTTTCGGATATCTGCAGGCAGCCAACAAGACCAATGGAGGCAGATTCAACGAAGAAGACCTTCGCCTGATGCGAACCATCACAGGGCAAGTCGCCCCAATGTTAGACAATGCCGCTACGCTCAAACAATCCAAAATTAGGGCTCAGCGTGCCGAGGCCCTCCGCAGGATTGCAAGCCTGGCCGGTTCAGATGGCACCAAAGAAGAAATACTCAAATTCTCACTAATTGAACTCGGCCGCTACCTGCAGGCAGATGTCGCTTTTACCCTGCTGCTTGACGAAGACTTAGGCATCCATCATCTCCATCCAGATTCAGCGATTGGTGTTCCTTCCTCGGCAATCGAAACGATCACCCGCCAGTTTGCAGCAGTGATGGGTATGGGACATACCGTAACCGAGAACCTCACCGCGCTGATCAGTGGTGACATGCTCGTCGACCCCCAACTACCCAGCACATATCAAAGCTTACAGCCTCACATGCCCGACACACATTCCCTGCTGATTGTTCCGCTGTTGACCGGTGGTCGCAGTATTGGTGAAATTGTGATTGGCAGCAACCACCGTAATTTCTTTGAAGAGCACGACATCCAATCGTTGTCCTCCGCTGCCGAGCAGATTGCCGGCGCAATAGAACGAACAAGCCTGCTCAACCAAACCGACCATGGATTGCAGCAGCGCATTGATCAGCTCACCACCCTCAACCGCCTCAGCAGGCAGATCAACTCCTCAAACAATATCGACCAAATCCTTCAACTCATTTTCTCAGAAGCACTGCGGGTTTCCCGGGCAGACAGTGCCGGAATATTCTTACTAAAATTGGACAAAACCGGTACAACCACCGACGAGATCACCCTACGGTACGGCCACACTCCAGAAAAACCGACCCGCCTGGATCTTGAAGCGCTCAACCAGCGAGAGAGCATGACCATCGAGGACTTTAACCAAAGCCAGTTCGCCCCCGATGATCCTAACTACCAATCTGCCCTCCTGGTCCCCATTTCCCAACTTGGAAAACCAGTAGGGTTAATTCGCTTGTTCTCACTTCAACCCCGTTTCTTCAATCGCGAAACAATAGATGTAATCCAATCTGTTGCAGTGCAAACCGGATCAGCGATCACTAATATCCTCCGTTACCAAGAAGCGGACCAGCAATCCTCCGTACTCGAGGAGCAGGCGAAGGCATTAAAACGCATTCTCTCCTCGCAGCATCAACTCCACATTGACCAGCCTCTACCAGAGCAGCTTGGCACTATCGCAAAATCAATTCAATCCTCCACCCAATTCGATGTCGTCCTGATTTATTCCTACGACTCAATCCGAAAAACCATTCAAGCGCAGGCATCCGCCGGACTCTCTACTGACGATTACAACTCGATCGGTGATGTGGCCTTCACCTGGGAATCTGTAGCCCCCTTAACCCAGAGAAACTTTAAGATCAGCCGGTCATACTTTATCCCCTTCGATGTTGTTCCAAATGCTCCTTCTTTAATCCCGGATTTTGCCATGGATGACTTCACCGTCCCGGAAGATACCGAGCATGCCTGGTTACCTGGAGACCGCCTGATGATTCCCTTCTTCGACAGCATGATGGAACCCTTAGGGGTCATCGCTCTGGATGCCCCGCAGGATGGCATGCGCCCGGACCCGCTCACCATCCAGATGTTAGAGCTGCATGCCGCTGAAGCCTCCTTACTGGTAGACGGCGCACGTAAAATGGGCGCACTCCGGA
Organism: Chloroflexota bacterium; assembly: GCA_039714215.1. Classification (GTDB taxonomy): domain Bacteria; phylum Chloroflexota; class Anaerolineae; order Anaerolineales; family UBA11579; genus UBA11579. Next base: position 7,970 of record JBDLJU010000121.1, read on the forward strand.
AAGAATTGCTGCGGATGGAAGACCAAATCCCACATCTCGAGCAAACTGCCCCGGTACCTGCTGGTCAGCAAAATCTCGCGGTGCTGCTTCACAAAGACCTGGAGCAAACCATCGCTTTACAGCAGCTATACCACCGGGCAAGAAACATTCGTGTCGGGCTCGATATCGCAGAGACAATTAACCGCCAGCCAGACCGAGAATCAGTGCTCAACACCCTGGCCAGCCAGATGCTCACCGAAATGGAACTTGATGTCGCCCTGATCGCCGAACCATCTGGCGGTGGACCACGGTTGGTCAACCAGTTTGGCCCCCTCCCTGAAAATGCAAACCTTCAAGCCCTGCTTGGCCAGCGCAACCCCCTCCGCCAAACTTTCCAATCCGGTGAGACGATCTTTATCCCCAACCTCGAGGAAAACCAGGATTGGCTTAACTCACCCCTGCTCCGCAGCACCAACGCTAAAGCTTTTATTTCACTCCCAATCGCCTCAAACGGAAAGATTGAAGCAGTCGTATTAGCAATTAGCAACACTCCCTTACCCAATGTGACCAAGGAGGACGAGCAGGTCTACACCTTGATCGGGAACCAGGTTTCAATCACCCTGCAGAACCTCAACCTGCTGACCGAAACCCGCCGCCGCCTTGGGGAAGTAAATTTACTGCTCGATTTCAGCCGCCAGCTTGGCAGCCTCGATCCACAGGAAATCCTCAAAACCCTGGTCCGCAGCATCCGCGAAGTCATGCCGCATGCCCATGGTGTCCGTATTATTTTGTGGGAGGAAGAAAGCGGCATCCTGCGAACCGATGCAGCCTCAGGTTATTCAGACAATATCCCCCTCAGAGAAATTTCCCATTCACCCGGAGAATCTTTAGTTGGTCAGTCCTATCAACAGGGCAAGACCCTCAACGTCCCCGAAGTGGATTTTGCTAACGATTTCAACCTCCCTGCCGACGACCTGCTCCGCTACCGGGAAGCCACTGGCGGACGCCTGCCAGTCTCAACACTCCTTGTACCAATTAAAGCCCAGGATGATAATCTCGGCGTGGTTGAACTGGACAATTTCAACACAACTGCGGCCTTCAGCACCGAAGACCAGGCGTTGGTCGAATCGCTGACCCAGCAGATCGCCCTCGCCCTGGAAAATGCCCGCCTATTCTCAGAAAGCCGTGACCTCAACGAAGAACTCGAAGCCCGGGTATCTCGCCGTACAGAGGAATTGGCGCAAGAGCATCAACTCACTGAAACCCTGCTCCAAATCAGTACAGAACTTTCATCCAGCCTCGATCTTGATATGGTGCTCAATCGCTCCCTCAAGATGCTGAATGATGCAACT
>JBDLJU010000122.1:0-9299 GCA_039714215.1 Chloroflexota bacterium
CATTACCAACCGCATTTTGGTCCGCATGACCAGCAGCTGATCGAGATGCTCCGCAGTCCTGTCGCTGCCGCTCCGCACTCCATCAAAGGCCAGCTGGAATACATCACAACCAATTGGGGTGAACTGCTCGGGGATTTATTATCTCCTCTTTTGGTCGGAATTGATCTCCTGGAAGAAGAGCTGCAAACAAGAACTGGCGGTCCCGGTCCGGTTGAAGCGTATACCTTTAATCCTTGCGCGGCACAAGAAGTGCCAGACCGGTTCAGCCCAGATAGCAACTGGATGCCCCGCCTGGTGCTGCTCGCCAAGAACAGCTATGTCTGGCTCAACCAGTTATCTGCAAAATATCATTCTGAGATTTCCCGGTTGGACCAAATTCCGGATGAAGAACTCGATTTACTCGCCAGCCAGGGAATCACCGGTTTGTGGATGATTGGTTTGTGGCAGCGCAGCCGGGCATCCCAAAGCATCAAACAAATGATGGGCGACCCAGAGGCAATCGCCTCAGCCTACTCTTTGGATGATTATCAGATTGCTGATGATCTCGGTGGTAAGGAGGCGATCGAAAACTTACGAGCGCGGGCATTTCAACGGGGAATCCGCATGGCAAGCGACATGGTGCCCAACCACATGGGGGTCGATTCCCGTTGGATAGCAGATCATCCCGAATGGTTCCTCGGCCTCGATCAAAGCCCCTACCCCACATACACCTTTACCGGACCAAACCTGACTCAAAAAGAGAGCCTCGGCATTTATCTAGAAGACAGCTACTACAATCGTTCGGATGCGGCTGTGGTGTTTAAACGTGTTGATTTCAAGACTGGTAAGGAGCGCTACCTCTACCACGGCAACGACGGCACCTTCCTCCCCTGGAATGATACTGCCCAGCTTGATTTCAGCCAGGCCGCAGTCCGTGAAGCGGTAATCCAGACCATTCTGAAAGTTGCCGAGCAGTTCCCAATCATCCGCTTTGACGCGGCGATGACCCTGGCGAAGGAACACATCCAGCGCCTGTGGTTCCCCCCACCCGGACAGGGCGGTGCAATCCCCTCTCGCAGCGGAAAGGGGATGAGTCAGGCAGAGTTTGATCAAGCAATTCCGCAGGAATTTTGGCGGGAAGTCGTCGACCGGGTCGCCGAGGAAGCGCCTGATACCCTGCTGCTGGCAGAGGCATTCTGGATGATGGAAGGATATTTTGTGCGCGCACTGGGGATGCACCGGGTGTATAACAGCGCTTTCATGCACATGCTGCGCGACGAACATAACCAAAAATACCGCCAGCTGATCAAAAACACGCTGGAATTTAACCCCCAGATCCTGAAACGCTACGTCAATTTCATGAGCAACCCGGACGAAGAGACTGCCGCAGGGCAATTTGGGAAGGGTGACAAATATTTTGGGGTGGCGATCGTGATGGCGACGATGCCCGGCCTGCCGATGGTGGGACACGGACAGATCGAAGGGTTTATCGAAAAATATGGGATGGAGTATCATCGCCCCAAGCTGGAAGAACAAACAGATCAAGAATTATATGCCCGGCACCAACAGCTGATCTTCCCCTTGTTCCAACAACGCAAGCTGTTTGCCGGAGTAGAAAACTATAGCTTTTATGATTTATTCGCATCCTCTGGGCATGTCAACGAGGAAGTGCTGGCATACTCCAACCGGGATGGTGAGCAGCGTACCCTGGTGGTCTACCACAACCGCTTCGCTGACACCCGTGGTTGGATCAAACAATCCGTGGCTTTCAGAGACGAAAACGACCATCTCACCCAAAGAACATTGGCTGAAGGGCTCAACCTACCTGACCTGCCTGATCGTTTCGTGATCTTCCGCGACCATGTCACCGATCTGGAATACATCCGCAACTGCAAGGAAATCCATCAGGATGGATTGTTCCTCGAACTGCACGCGTACCAGGCAAATGTGTTCCTCGATTTCCGGGTCGTGGATGACCTGCTGGATGGAAGCTACCGAAAGATAACTGAGCACCTCAACGGCCGACCGGTTAAAAGAATTTCCGATGCGATGGAGGAAATCCTGCTGCAGGTGATTCATCAACCCTATCGGGAGTTGGTTAATCAAGGCATGTTTGACTTATTCCTCAAGGCAGTCAAAAGCGGCAGCAGGAAAGCGCAAAGTTCGGTAATTTCCCAGGTGGCTGCCAAATCAGAAACCCTGCTCACCACCTTGTCAGAATTTTCAGGGATTGAACCCAAAATCGGTCCCCCGGTCAAAAAGATAAAAAAGTTGGTCAGTGAATTATTCAAGCTGTCCCAACTGGCAGAAAACTATCCCTACCCGCGTGGGAGGAAATACAAACAGTTGGTTCGCCAGCTTGAAAACCGCCTGGAAGATGACAGATTTGCCTGGCACTTGCTTTTCAGCTACATCTTCACCGCTCCCCTTGGCAAACTTGTCAAATCCCGGGGGTATGCCGAGACGAGCCTGGCCTGGATGGACAACTGGCTGCTGGGCAAGGTGATCGAGCAAACCTTCCGCGGGCTCGATCTTGATCCTCAAGCAGCCTGTTCTGCCGCAGGACTGGCTCGTCTGCTGGTCGGTCAGCAGGATTGGATTCAGCTTAAAGCCAGCAAGACACGAAAACCACATTTGTTGATGAAATCATGGCTCGAAGATGAACAAATTCGTGCTTTCCTGGGGGTCAATACCTACCAGGAAATTGAATGGTTCAACCAGGAAGCGATCGAAGACTGGTTATGGTGGATGCAGACGATCGGGGTATTGGAAACCATGGCAAATCCGAAAATCCGACGTGCAGAGATTCCCCAACGCCTGGTGGAAGTCTACGATGGGATCAATCCAATCCGAAAAGCGATAGAAGCATCCGAGTTCCAGGTGGAGAAACTATTAAGCCTCTTGAAACCAGGGAAGAAATCTTGACTGAGCCCTTGAAAATCCTATTCCTCGCGGCTGAAGCCGCCCCCCTGGTCAAGGTCGGAGGGCTCGGGGATGTTGCTGGAGCGCTGCCAGCTGCTTTGCAAGCGCTGCCAGAATCGCCAGAGATCAAGGTCGTGATTCCGCTGCATGGCAATATTAACCGGACAAAGCTCAAATTAGAACCGCTCACAAGCTTCCCAATCGCTCACCGGGATGGCGCGATCACTGCTGAGGTATTCACCACGCTCGTCTCCGACATGAAGTATTTCCTGATTGCTGGCGACCCATTCGAAGCCGAGACCCCAGTCTACTCCCCAGACACCCTGCTGGATGGGCACAAATTTACTTTCTTCTCATTGGCAGCGCTCGAATTGACCAAACAGCTCAACTGGCAGCCCGATATCCTCCATGCCCAGGACTGGCACACCGCCCCGGCGGTGCATGCCCTCAAAACCATTTTACAAGACGATCCCTTTTTCGATAATACGTCTACCCTGCTAACCGTCCACAACCTGCCCTACCTTGGCGATCAAGCCGGCCCCGCGATGGCTGCTTTCGGCCTGCCGCCTGCCAAATCAGGAAGCAGATTACCAAAGTGGGCACGACACATGCCGCTCCCGCTTGGGCTGGAGGCTGCCGGCAAGATCAATACCGTCTCCCCTGGTTATGCAAATGAAATGCTCACCAAAGCGTACGGTGTTGGTCTGGAGAAATTCCTCCGTTCCCGCGAAGCTGACCTGCTGGGAATCCTCAACGGCATTAATCTAGAGCGTTGGGACCCGAGCGGCGACCCACAACTGCCATTCAACTACAACCAGGATACACTCCAGAATCGGGAAAAGAACAAAATCGAGCTGCTCGCTGAGTTAGGGCTTGATCCCCAACCATCTTTACCTTTAATCGCCTACATCGGCCGGATGGCCGGTCAGAAAGGGGTCGATCTTGCCATCCAGGGGTTGAACAAGATCAAACACCTGCCATGGCAGGCGGTGTTCCTGGGAACCGGGGAGGAACAGATTGAGGCTCAGGCACTCCAGCTTGCAGAGAACCTGCCAGCCAAAGTCAAAACGATCATCCGCTATGATGACCAGCTCGCCCGGCGGATTTACGCCGGCGCTGATATGATCCTGATCCCCTCGCGCTACGAGCCCTGCGGTTTAATCCAGATGATCGCGATGCGCTACGGTTGCGTCCCGGTGGCAACGGCCACCGGCGGTTTGAAAGACACGATCACAGACGCTGCCCATCCAGACAGTACCGGCTACTTGTTCCAAAGAGCCGCCCCTGCCCAACTGGCCAAAACTTTGAAGCGTGCCCTTAATGATTTTATGCACCCCGATCACTGGCGCGGACTGCAACGGCGCGGCATGGCCCAGGATTTCTCCTGGGAAGGCTCCGCAAGGAAATATTTCCAGGTTTACCAATCCCTATTAACCGATTAAAATTACCAGCTATGACCTTCACACGATCCTCCGGAATTCTGCTGCACCCCACCAGCCTGCCGAGTCAATTCGGCATTGGAGACCTTGGTCCCCAGGCCTACCGCTGGGTAGACTTTTTGGCGCGTTCCGGCACCAGGCTTTGGCAGCTGCTCCCCCTGGGACCGACCGGCTATGCAGATTCGCCGTACCAGGCCTTCTCAGCAATGGCCGGAAATCCATACCTGATCAGCCCCAAACTGCTCGTCGAGGATGGACTGTTGGACCAATCTGCATTGGATCACCGGCCGGCTTTCTCAGAAGATCAAGTCGAATACGGTCAGGTGATCCCCTGGAAAATGGACCTGCTTGAACAGGCTTACGATAATTTCCAGAAATCAAAACTGCTCAAAACAGAATTCGCCGAATACCAGCGGCACAGCGATGAATGGCTGCCTGATTTTTCCCTGTTCATGGCTTTGAAACAAGCACATAACCTGGAACCCTGGCATGCCTGGCCTGCTCCTCTCCGAGACCGGGAAGCGGTAGCCCTGGACGAGGTCAAAGCCAAGTATCAGCAAGAAATCAACCAGCAGGCATGTTACCAGTTCCTCTTTCACCGGCAGTGGCAGGCACTCAGGAAGTATGCCAACGGAAAAGGGATTCAGATCATCGGGGATATCCCCATCTATGTGGCTCACGACAGTGCTGACGTATGGGCCAACCGTGAGCTATTCCAACTCAATAACGACGGGAGGGCATCCGTGGTGGCAGGTGTGCCCCCGGATTATTTCTCGAGTACCGGTCAGCTTTGGGGCAACCCGATCTACCGCTGGGAGCAGCACGCCGAAAACGGCTTCTCCTGGTGGCGGCAGCGGATTCGTAAGGTGCTCGGGCGGGTCGACATCATCCGGCTGGACCATTTCAGAGGGTTTGCGGGCTATTGGGAAGTACCGGGGGGCAATCCCACCGCCAAGCACGGACAATGGCTTCCCGGACCGGGCGCGGCGATTTTTGAAGCACTGCTAGAGGAGTTTGGCGAGCTGCCGCTGATTGCAGAAGATTTAGGTCATATCACCCCGGATGTCACCAAGCTGCGCGAGCAGTTCAACCTGCCGGGGATGAAGATCATGCAGTTCGGCTTTGAGGCTGACCGGGATCACCCGTTTATCCCCGACAACTACGAGGAACACTCCGCGGCTTACACCGGCACACATGATAATGCCACGATTGTGGGCTGGTATCAGCAAGCCAGCGACCATCAAAAATGGTTTTCGAAGGATTATTTACAACTGCCTGAAGATGTCGAAATGCCAGTCTTCGCCAAGGCAGTTATTAAGCGATTGTGGGATTCGGCTGCAGTTTTTTCTTTGGCCCCATTGCAGGACTTTCTGGCGTTGGGCAACCAAGCGCGGATGAACTATCCCGGCACGACGGACGGCAACTGGCGCTGGCGCGCCCACCCGGAGGCATTCACTGACGATTTATTAAATCAGCTGCATGCGCTTAACCTAGCCACAAATCGCATTAGTTTAAATACCTGAGAAGTGTTGTCGGCAACCTAAATTGGAGTTAAAAAATGAAAAAAGTTATCCTAAAGATGTTTCTTTATCTGCTGGGAATATTCATTGTATTCCAATTCTTCCCATACGGCCGAGACCACACAAATCCTGAAGTGACCGCCGAGCCGATCTGGGACAGTCAAACGACACGTGACCTGGCTGTGCGGGCCTGCTTCGACTGTCACAGTAATGAGACCGTCTGGCCGTGGTACAGCAATATCGCCCCTATTTCGTGGCAGGTCTACCAGGATGTGGTCAACGGCCGGCACGAACTGAACTTCTCCGAGTACGGCGAGCACAAGATCGATATTGAGGAAATTATTGATGAAATCCGTGATGGCTATATGCCACTGCCCATCTACCTGCCGATGCATCCAGAAGCGCGTTTAACGGATGCCGAGAGAGCTCAGCTGATTGAAGGGTTGAAGAATACACTGCCATAGCTTTTCCAATGAGCGTTGGAGTAAGAAATGACAAACTTAACTGATTTTCCCAACATTGGGGAGACCCTGGCCGAAAAATTAGAAAAAATTGGAATTACCAGCCAGAGCGCGCTGGCCGAATTGGGCAGCGTAGAGACGGTGATGATGATTGGGAAGCAAAATTTAACCACCTGCTACAACATGCTTTATGCGATTGAGGGAGCAATCCAGGGCATCCGCTGGCATGCGATCCCGAAAGAGGAGAGGGCATTGCTCAAAGTGGAGTTTGACCGGCGCGTGGGGAATTAATCTCCAGCCTGGCACAGTATTCCTAATCAAGGTTACCCCGATCATCCGAAGGCTGGAGGGATCATTAATGGTTTCAAATTTTCAAGATTCTTCTAATCCAGAGTGAATAAAGATTCCTCCCTTACCTTGCCCCTTTACGCCCAAACTGACGTTCGAGCAGATCAATCGAGAGATGGATCATCGTTGGGCGGCCGTGGGGGCAGGTGCGCGGCGCCTGACAGGCTTCCAGATCGCGCAGCAGCGCTCGCTGCTCATCAGGGGAAAGGGTCTGCCCGGCCTTGACCGCTGCCCGCTTGCACACCCGGCCAATGATCTTGGCCTCAATTTCATCCTGTAGGGGAGTCTCGTCTTCTTCAAAATCCTCAATCACTACCCGCACCGCTGCGGCGGGGTCCATCCCGCTCAATAATGTCGGTACGCTGCGCACCCGGTAGGTGTTGGGACCAAACAGCTCAATCTGGAAGCCAAGCTTTTCCATCAAGGGGAGCTGGTCTTCCAACAGACGGCTGCTCTCAGTTGGCAGCTCCACAGTGACCGGGTCAAGCAGTGCCTGCGCGGGGACCTGCTCACCGCGCTGTGCCATCAGCTTCTCAAACAGCACGCGCTCGTGGGCGGCGTGCTGGTCAACCAGATAGAGCCCATCAGGTCCCTCTGCCACCAGGAAAGCGGAACCGACCTGACCCACCAGGCGCAGCAGCGGCATCCCTGAGGCGGGCAGCGAAGGCTGGGCAGTTTCCGGTACAGGCGGCGTTTCCCCAGGTGTCTGGGGCTGCTCTGTCTCTTCTGTGCCGTAGTCACCGGGGAAATCCTCGGAAGGAGTGTAAACAGGCGGGGGCTGCGGTGTCCAGCGCACCTGAGTATTCACCTGGGGTACCGGGGAATAAGCCAACAGCGCCCCTCTGACAGCCCGCTGCACGCTGCTGAAAACCTGGTTGCGCTCAGCGAAGCGGACTTCGGACTTGGCGGGATGTACGTTGACATCCACTTTTTCGGGTTTCATTTCAAGGAAAATTACAGCCAGGGGGTAGCGCCCGACCATCAACATCGAGTGATATCCCTGGATCAGGGCGGTGGAGAGGGAGATATCCTGCACCCAGCGACCGTTGACAAAGAAGGTGATCCCCCGGCGGTTGGAGCGGGACAGGCTGGTGGGGCTGATAAAACCCTGGATGGTGAGGTCATCGTACTCAGTATTGAGCTCGAGCATTTGTTTGGCGATCTCGGCGCTGAACAGCACGGAGAGTGCTTCACGCCGGTCGCCGCTCCCGCTGGTCTGCACCGCGGTGCGGCCTTCCTGAACCAGCTGAAAACGCACTTCTGGATACGCCAGCGTGTAGCGGGTCACCAGCGCGTCGATCTGGCGGCGTTCGGTGCGATCAGTTTTGAGGAATTTCTTGCGGGCGGGCACATTGTAAAACAGGTCTTCAACACGCACCACCGTCCCAGCCGGAGCCCCGACCGGCTGTGGATCATCCTGCAAGTGCCCGCCCTCCACGATCAGACGAGAGCCAGCCTCCGCTGCTTTAGGCCGGGAGGTGATCGTGAAACGTGATACCGAGGCAATCGAGGCCAACGCCTCACCGCGGAATCCAAGAGTGCGGATGCTGAAGAGCTCCTCCGCCTGGCTGAGCTTGCTGGTCGCATGGCGTGAAAGCGCCAGGGAAAGCTCATCGGCGGGGATCCCCTCGCCGTTGTCAGCGACTTCGATCAGCTTTTTTCCGGCTTCTTCCACCGTGATGGTGATATGGGTAGCGCTGGCGTCAAGGGCGTTCTCAACCAGTTCTTTGACCACCGAGGCAGGCCGTTCAACCACTTCCCCGGCGGCGATTTGGGAGGCAACTTCTTCAGGTAGAATTTTGATCGGCATGGATTAACCTTATCCCCGAAATTTGCTTTCGTCAAGCGAGGGCAGTTGGGAGCATTGACGATTATTGACTATTAGAGTCACCTCGGGCGCGGCATGCCGCGCCCCGACGGAAATCTCTTCGTGTCAATATATGGCAGCGGGCTACCACAATGTTCGCCCCTCAATTTGAATGCGAATTGGAGGTGTGAAGATCAATCTTATTTTTTTCAGAAAAACCCAACTGACATCTGTTCTCCCGCCCCACATCGGTGTAAAATAGAATTTGACTAGATCAAGAGGAGCGATAGATGAAAATCACCATACTCGGAGCTGGATTGGTTGGCGGGGCAATGGTCAGGGACCTGGCCCAGGAAGCAGACTTAAGCATTACTGCCATCGACTACAACCAGAGCGTACTGAACAAGCTCAGCAGCCTCAAGAATGTCACCTCCCTGCAAGCTGATCTCAGCCAAGCTGGCAAGGTCGGGGAACTGGTGGGAGACAGCGATTTGGTGATCAACGCCGTGCCAGGCTTCATGGGCTTTAGCGTACTCAAACAGACCATCGAAGCGGGCAAGAATGTGGTCGATATCGCCTTTTTCCCCGAAGACGCCTTTGAACTTGACGAACTCGCAAAGGAAAAGGGCGTCACCGTGGTGGTGGACTGCGGCGTGGCGCCCGGGCTGTGCAACATTATTGCTGGGAGGGTCAACAGCCTGCTTGATAAGACCACTGACTACAGCTGCCTGGTCGGCGGCCTGCCAGTTGAACGGGTCTGGCCCTACGAGTACCGGGCGGTCTTCTCACCTGCAGATGTGCTCGAAGAATACACCCGCCCTGC
>JBDLJU010000123.1:0-9278 GCA_039714215.1 Chloroflexota bacterium
TTGAACTGAAGCCCCGGTGAACGGCGGCCGTAACTATAACGGTCCTAAGGTAGCGAAATTCCTTGTCGGGTAAGTTCCGACCCGCACGAATGGCGTAACGACTGGAGCACTGTCTCAACGAGGGACCCGGTGAAATTGAAATACGAGTGAAGATGCTCGTTACCCGCAGCAGGACAAAAAGACCCCGTGGAGCTTTACTGTAGCTTGGCATTGAGTTTGGGTGTGTTTTGTGTAGAATAGGTGGGAGGCTTTGAAGCTGGAGCGCTAGCTTCGGTGGAGCCGCCAGTGAAATACCACCCTAATCATATCTTGACCCTAACCCCACACCGTAATCCGGGTGGGGAACCGTGCCAGGTGGGCAGTTTGACTGGGGCGGTCGCCTCCTAAAAGGTAACGGAGGCGCCCAAAGGTTCCCTCAGGCTGAATGGAAACCAGCCTAAGAGTGTAAAGGCATAAGGGAGCTTAACTGCAAGGCCAACGCGCCGAGCAGGTACGAAAGTAGGGCTTAGTGATCCCACGGTTCCGAGTGGAAGGGCCGTGGCTTACCGGATAAAAGCTACCCCGGGGATAACAGGCTAGTCACGCCCAAGAGTCCATATCGACGGCGTGGCTCGGCACCTCGATGTCGGCTCATCGCATCCTGGGGCTGGACAAGGTCCCAAGGGTTGGGCTGTTCGCCCATTAAAGCGGTACGCGAGCTGGGTTCAGACCGTCGTGAGACAGGTCGGTCTCTATCCGCTGTGGGCGTAAGGGATTTGAGGAGAGCTGCCCCTAGTACGAGAGGACCGGGGTGGACGGACCGCTGGTGTGCCAGTTGTCGTGCCAACGGCATAGCTGGGTAGCTACGTCCGGCAGAGATAACCGCTGAAAGCATCTAAGCGGGAAACTCGCTCCAAGATTAGATCCCTCGTCACGTTAAGTGAGTAAGACCGCAGGAAGACTACCTGCTTGATAGGCTGCATGTGTAAGCACAGCAATGTGTTCAGCTAAGCAGTACTAATGGTCGAGGGCTTAACTTTGTGGTGCGGAGAACTCGAGAATTTTCTTTCTATCAGGATCTGTCTATTCAATCCTAAGGCTTCATTCATACTTTATGTGAATTAAGTCTCTTGGTGATTTTCGCGGCGGAGGTACACCCGGTAACATCCCGAACCCGGAAGTTAAGACCGTCAGCGCCGATGGTACTTGGGGGGCAGCCCCCTGGGAGAGTAGGTCATTGCCAAGAGACTTTTTCTCTTTAAAAAAAGCTCGCCAAGCGAGATTTTATCAAATCGATCCAAAGCTTCGATCAAAACATCAAGAACAACCCCGCGGTTGTTCTTTTTCCTTTAAATCCCCCTCTAATTTCATGATTTTCGAGTGCTCATATCCAATTATATCTATGCCAAATATGATAGAATAAATCAATAATGTTTCATATTTGGGCCGTGGAGCATTCATCGAAATCATAGACTAGTTGTAGGAATAGGAGAATATCATGAGATTAAATGCCCCTAAGAAAATCACCTGGTGGATCGCCGTAATTCTCGGCGTTTTAGGCGTTGTTGCTAACTTTGTGGCAATTCCGTTTGTCAGTGGCTTTGCTTTCTGGTTCGTGACCGTTGCTTTCGTATTGCTGGCACTGGCCACTTACCTCAAAGGTTTCTAGTACCAAGTTTATAAATTTTTTATTGTCTTAGGCCCAAAAAGATCAAAACCTCTGCGAAAGCAGAGGTTTTGTGTTTAAGCTGAAAATCACTTTGCTAAATGATTGATTAGTGTTTTTTTGGAAGGAAACACAATCATAAATTACGGGTGTATAATTTAGCTTAACCAGGCAACCATACCCGAAATCCTTTTGTCTTTGAACTAAACTAAAGGGCATCAGAAAAGAAGAGCTGCTCATGAAATCCATTCCAATCATTTCAACAATCCTCATCCTGTTTTTCTCCCTCTCATCAATCAACGAAGCCGGAGTATCTCATCAGAACAATCAAGCTGCGGATCCCACCCCGGTTCCAACGTACGATCCCCTTGCGGAACCGTTCCTCCCTGAAAACCCCACTGAATTGGAGTACGGACAGAATTGGTATTGGCATAACTGCATGACCTGCCATGGCGATCTGGGGCAGGGACTGACCGATGAGTTTCGGGGTATCTGGCCAGAAGACCACCAGAACTGCTGGGCGCATGGCTGCCACGGCGGGAAACTTGACGATGAAGGCTTCCCGATCCCTACTTCCGTGCCTGCATTGGTCAGGGCAGATAAGCTCTCAAAGTTTTCTCAAGAAAGCATCTATATCTACCTGAAAAGCACCCATCCTCCCCAAACTCCCGGCGTGCTGGAAAACAAGCAGTATATTGCCATCGTCAAGTATCTCTTTGCGATGAATGACCGGCCACTCGAAGCTGTACAGGCGCCAACCGAAACCCCAAAACCGGCACCTTCCCCAACTGCAGCACCACCGCCTGCAGTCCAGCCACAGCCAGAACCAGATCAACCCTGGCTGATTGGCGGCGGTATTTCGATCGGGATCATCTTTGTTCTCATCTTTATGTGGAGATTAAAATCTCGCAACGCAGGTGCTTAAAATTTCCCCCGAAAAATAAAGTTACAGTACGAAAATAACTTGCCGCCTTTCGAATTGAAGGCGGCAAGTTTTAAGTACAGGGGATAGATTTAATCCTAAATAAATTTGGATATGAACAAGTAATTACTCTTCCGATTTTTCGTAATACCAGCCTTCAACCCCATTGGCGAGCACCTCGCCACCATCCGTGATCACCAGGTTGAGGCAGTATGTGGGAGAGCTGTAACACACTCTCATCTTATTCTTGTCTGGATCAATTGTGCCTGTTATCACCTTGGCATACCCTTCGCTTCCGGGTCCTTTGGCTTTAAGGAAGAAGGTCTCGGTGGCGGTGAACTCACATCCGTTTTGTTCCGCAAGCATGATCCATCCGTAGATCACATTTCCGACTGTGCGGAAGTCTACATAGCGGCCGTTGAGATCGACGTGACCGCAGGGCATCGGTGTTGGTGTTGGGGTTGGCGTGAGCGTTGGTGTAGGCGTTAGCGTTAGGGTCGGGGTTGCAGTTGGTTCAGGGGTCGCCGTGGGGGGGATAGGTGTGTTGGTTGGCAGGGGGGTTGGGGTGTCTGCTGGACCACTCAGCGCTGAACAGCCGGTTAATATGATTGCCAGGAGTATCAGGAGCGTCTGAAATTTCATTAATCCCTCCTCAGGGTGTCTGGTTTGAATTCCATTATACAGAATTGGAACTGCAGAAGCAAGCACAAGAAATCCAAGTGTTAGAAATCCAGGACTTCACAAAATATGATCAATCGCTGCGGCGGTATGTTTTTGAGCTTCCCATAGTGAGTTTTATGAAAAAATAATCTGTTTACGATCAAAAGCGTAATTCCACGCTATAATTATTGTATGAAAAGGCTTGCGGGGATTGCTGCGCTGCCCTTATTTTGGATCTCGCTCAGTTTTACGATTGGGGTATCGGTGGGCTCTTTCTGGCTGCCTGCCGCCTGGTTCTGCTGGGTTTCAGCCGGGCTCGGGGTAATCAATAGCCTTTTGATCGGTCTGCTTCCCCGGCTGCCAGTACGAGTTGACAACAACCGGAAAATCTATGCCATCACCGCTTTAAGTCTCGCAGCGCTTGCGCTTGGTATTTTGCGCTATCGGGCTGACCAACCTGACTTTACCCCCGCAGATCTGGCCTACTACAATCAGCTTGGCCGTGTCTCCGTTATCGGGGTGGTTTCCCAGGACCCGGACGTGCGTGATACCTATACCCAGGTGCATTTGCAGGTTGAGCAATTGACCCTGACTGCCGGGGGCATCCAGATTCCCGTCGAGGGCATACTGCTCGCTTACCTGCCCAGGTCGGACTGGCGATACGGCGACCGGCTCTACATCAGCGGCGAGCTGCTCACCCCGCCTGCAAGGGAAGATTTTTCATACCGGGCCTATCTCGCTCGCTGGGATATTCACAGCTATATGCCCTACGCCTATGCAGATCGACTGGAATCTGGGCAGGGCTCTCTGCTAAAAACATGGATTTATTCTTTCAAGCAGTCGGCTCTTGAGCTGCTCTACCGCTACCTCCCAGACCCCGAGGCATCACTCGCTGCCGGGATTCTGCTCGGCGTGGAGAGCGGTATCCCGGATAAGGTTGAGCTTGCCTTTCAAGAGACAGGCACCACCCATATCATTGCGATCTCGGGATTTAATATCACCATTGTTGCCGGCCTGTTTGCGATCCTTTTTGAGCGCTTGCTCGGACCGCGGCGAGGGGCAGTTGTCGCTGTAATTGGGATCAGTATCTACACCTTGCTGGTTGGCGCTGACCCGCCGGTCGTGCGCGCCGCGATCATGGGTGGTCTATCCCTGTTTGCCCGGCAGGTTGGACGCCGCCAGGATGGGATTAACAGCCTGTCTTTTACTGCGGCTGTGATGCTTGCCTTCAATCCCCTGTTGCTTTGGGATGCTGGTTTTCAGCTTTCCTTTGCTGCCACCCTCGGCCTGATCCTTTACGCCGAGCCATGGACTGCAGCGTTGGAGGGCTGGTTTGGCCGGCGCTTCCCCGCTCGCACATCTCGCAACCTGGCTGCGCCGATCAGTGAGTATTTCCTGCTCACGATTGCCGCCCAGCTCACCACCCTCCCAATCCTGCTCTATCACTTCCAACGGATTTCCTGGGTATCGCTCCCTGCCAACCTGCTGATCTTACCTGCCCAGCCGCCGATCATGATTTTGGGCGGGATATCTGTGCTCCTTGGCGTAATTTTCGCGCCTTTGGGGCAGCTATGCGCCTACCTGGTCTGGCCTTTTGTAGCCTATACGATTCGGGTTGTGGAGTGGATTGCCAGTTTTAACCAGGTCCGCGCCATTGGGCAGGTCAGCATTGCTTTTGTAATTGGGTATTATCTGATCTTGCTGTTTGCCACAACCAGCAATTTCGAAAAAATCAAAGGAGCTCTCCCCAAAATTAAACCCCTGTTTGCCTTGGTTGGTTTGTTGGTGGTGGTTCTGCTAGTCTGGCAGGCGGCTCTAGCTGCTCCAGATGGCTGCTTGCATGTCACCATCATGGATGTCGGGGAAGGCGCTGCAATCCTCATTCAGACACCTGAGGGACGTTATTTATTGATCGGTGGCGGCAGCAGCACGATCCGGCTGTCTGATTCTCTTGGCAGGTTATTGCCGCTGTTTCACCGAAAACTCGATTTGTTAATTGTGCCCTCCACTGAAAAGCAATATGTCTCCGCCTTGCCTGAAGTTGCTGCTCGTTTCCCGCCCACACAGGTCTATTGGTCCGGAGAACCTGATACCTCAAGGGCATCTGAAGAGCTATATTCCCAGCTTTCAGATAGTCACCTGAAAATCACCCCGGTCAGCCCAGGTGCAGTCATCGATCTGGGTGCTGATGCTCAGTTAAAGGTAATTGATTTTGGTGAAAATGGAATTGTGCTGCGGCTTGAGTGGAGAGAATTCCAGATGGTGTTCCCTTTCAACAGTGACTATCAAAATATTACGCTCGACCAATTTTCCCGCCAGACAGGGGGAAGGGCTAATGTTGTCCTGCTCAGCGGCTCTGCTGTGGAGAATACCCCGTGGAGCAGTTGGTTTTCAGCCTTCAATCCAGCATTGATTGTGGTCAGCCAGCAGTCTGCAGACGGATTATATTCAGAGTTCCGTGATCAGGATCTGCCAATCCTCAGTACCGATCGGGTTGGTTGGGTGCAGTTGAGCACCGATGGCATCTCGGTTTGGATTCAGGTTGAAGACAATTAAATGAAAAAGCCCTCTTTTTCAAGAGGGCTTTCGAAAGTCCAGAAAAAATCGTTTATGGATTGCGGACGAGAATGTCCACCCAAAATCTTTCATTGCCAAGATCACCGACACCAAACAAGGTGCCATCTGGTTCAGCGAGCATGTAATAGCCTACATAGTGCCCGGGGGTATCTGGAGCTTGAAAGCTCATCCGGATGATCAAGCGGGTACCATTAGGTGTGCCATCAGCTCCCATATCACTCACATCTCTCAGGTTGTAGATCCCGAGGTTGCCGAAGTTGGTTCCATCGGTGAGCACAATGCGGTAACTATCCGTCCAGGTGCAGTCGCCGCTGTTGGCAAAACGCCATTCTTTTACAAAGCTCTCATTTGGCCTGAGTACCCAGCCATCATTCGGGCTTTCAAACATCAGTTCAGCTCGATGACATGGGCGGCCGCCAATAGAACCACTGGAGCTCTGGGTGGGGAACGGAGTGGGGGATGAAAGCGGCGGCAAGGTGGGGAATGGTGACGGGGAGGCTAATGCTGGCAGCGGTGTGTTGCTTGCCAAAAACACAGGCGTCGGGCTGCTCAGAGAAGTGGGTGACGCGATTGGTTTTGCAGCTTCGGTCAGCGCGATTTCCGCAGACAAAGTTTGTGCTGCCTGTGTATAAATTGCACTGATCTGGTCGACCTCTTCACCGCCATTGGCGGCGCCATTGCCCGGATCTCCACCGCAAGCAGTGAGGATAAGCGCGGTAAAAACGATTGTTACTAAAATTAGTTTCTTTTTCATAATTGTATATTCCTTCTTTGAATTGACCGGTCTATTATACCCGATATCCAATTTCATTGGGGATATCATAACCAAGTTATTCAATTACCGCAATGATCAAAACGCGTTGAAAAATCCTTGGTTTTTTGTAAAAATCAGGAAACTACCTCGCGCTGCCTCTCTCCAGCACGCGTTGAACAAACCTAAATCATTACTGTTATCCCAACCTGGAGAGCAACCAGCCGAGAAGCGCGATGCCGCCCCAGAGACTGATCCATCCCCAACCGCCTTGATCCTTGGGGCCATTCCCGATCCCCAATTGCTGAATACGCAGCACTGGAGCCCGCTTGAGGGTTCCCTGGAATTTTTCATCCGGTGCGCTGAATGGGTTATACCCTTCCATGAAACCGGCGAATCCAGCATTGCGGAGCACCTGCTTGCAGGCGTCAAGTGCTTCTGCGGGGTCTTCGACCTCTGCTGCGCGCCCTAAGATCGCCCGCCCTGGAAGAATTAACTCCACCTCTGGATTTGTGACCATGTTTAAATACCAGTGGGCTTTCCGCCCAAAGCCTGCTAGGCAGTATACTTGCCCATTGATGATCGCGTAGTTGGTTGGGGTGTAACGCAGCTTGCCTGTTTTTCGACCAATGTTTTTGATCACCATCACATAGCCTGAAAACGGGTTGCAGATCAGCTGTCCCAATCCCAATCGAAATGCAGGTACCATGAAAAATTTGTTCAGCAGCCAAAAAACTTTCCTCAGGATGTCCATTACAACCTCCTTCAAATGCTATCTCTAGTATAATCACATAATTATCAGATCACTCTGATCTGGTGCCACTGAACCTTTGATATCTAGAATAAAACAATAATTTCAAAATCTGGAGAAAATGATGAAAAAGAACCTCCCCCTGCTGCTAATTCTTTGCTTACTGATTGCAACATCCGCATGTACTCTTCAACCCGCTGACGAGCCTGCTGCTCTCCCACCTGACCAGATAGAGATCGAGGAAGATATTATCCAGGTTGAGCCATATCCATTTCTCGGCATCTGGTTTAGCGAGGACCGCACCAGCCAGTTGATCATCACCGATACGTATTTATATTTCCATGACTTTGCCGCAGATCGCGAAGTGTACGCACAGGTTGTGGCGGTTAACGTTGAGGAGCATTCGATTGATCTTCGGATGCAAAATATCCTTCATTCCGGCCAGCAAATGGGCTTTGACAGCCCGATGATGAGTGTGCAATATCAGATCTCCATGCAAGGGATGGAGGTGTGGTTAAACCGCCTGGTGGTTTCTGGTGGAGATCAACCGGTATTGTATTTGCATGATGAGGTGCTCAACCCCTAGCTGATTTTGAGGAATTATTGCGGGATCTAAATTAATTCGGGTCTGCCCATCTTCAGGGGAGAAAGCACAACAGCACCCTTGCCGAACGCGACCAATGCAGGTGATTAAAAAAACCTGTCAGGATTTAAAATCCTGACAGGTTTAAATTAAATTATAAACTACAGTTGAATAAGCTCCGGCTTGGGCAGCAAACGCCCCTGCATGCTCCACGGTCCCGTCCAGGTGATCTGCACTGGCAGGATTTGACCGCGCAGGTCTTCCTCGCTCTCCACAAAGACCAGCTTGGTATTGGCTGTGCGCCCCCGCCAGCGGCCTTTAACCAGGTCCTCAAAGAGCACCTCAACCGTTTCTCCCAACAATTTGGCATTGATCTCGCCAACGATGCGGGCTTGCTGGTCTTCCAGCCTGCGGAAGCGGTCCCACTTTTCCTCGTCGGTGACATCGTCTGTCATGCGGCGGTCGGCGACTGTGCCCGGGCGGGTGGAGTAGCGTGCCAGGTGAGCGACATCCAGGCGCAGGTCTTCCAGCAGGTTGTAGGTATCGGTGAACTGCGCTTCGGTTTCCCCGGGGAAACCAACAATGATATCCGTGCCGATCGAAACGTTGGGGATTAATTCCCGGATTTGAGCAATCAATTTGCGGTAGTCGGCGTTGCTGTACTCTCGCTTCATATTCTTGAGCACCTCGTCGTTCCCGGCCTGGATCGGGACTTCGATGTGGGGCATCACCTTGGGGAGCTCAGCCACGGTTTCGAGCAGTTCCTCGGTCATCCAGTTGGGATGTGAGGTCAGGAAGCGCAGGCGCTCCAAACCGTCGACCTCCGCCACCTTGCGAAGCAGCTGCGCCAGGTTGGGACCGTCGGGAACATCTTTACCATAGCGGTCGACGATCTGCCCCAGCAGGGTGATCTCCTTGACGCCCTGGCTCACCAGACTGCGCACCTCCTGCACGATCGTGCCAACCGGGCGGCTCTCTTCGATCCCGCGGCGGTATGGGATGATGCAGTAAGTGCAGGCGTGTGAGCAGCCCAGCACAATCGGCACATGCGCGCTGATCAGCTGATCCTGTTCGTGAGTCGGCAATATTAGATCGCCGTCGAGCAGCGCGTTGCGCACCTCGACCTCGCTCTGCGCCAGCTGGCGGCTCTCACCCTGGGTCAGGTGGGCGACCAGTGGGCCGGCATCTGAGGGGGGTGAGAACACATCGACGTACGGGTACAGTTTGGCAAGGTGCTCGGTACCTTTGACGCCCACCATGCAGCCCATCAGGTTGATCGTGCGGTCAGGGCGGTTGGTTTTCAGCGGTTTGAGTGAGGTCAGGTAGCCATGGGCTTTGTCTTCAGCGCTCTGGCGCACCACGCAGGTGTTGATTACGATCACGTCGGCT
>JBDLJU010000124.1:0-9210 GCA_039714215.1 Chloroflexota bacterium
ATATTTATCCATTCCATGACCGCCAATCCCTCTGGGCTGACGATATTCCATTCCGCGTAGATTTCGAACTTTGTTCGAAATCTTAAATCGAACATCCCTCTGGGATGTTCGATCTTAAACTTGACAATCAGGTGTGATTGATTGCCTGATAGAACATCTGTGCTATATTAGGGTCGATAACCAACCATGGAGGGAAAATGAACAGCAAACAAACTGTGGAGAGCAGCACGCCGGAAGGGGAGCATGACGAATTCGATGTTTCAGTCCCGGCGGGTGATCAGCCAACTTCACAACCGGAACACCAACCAGAGAGCGACCAGAATACAGGCAGGGCAGCCAGCCCGGTGCCTGAAGCGCTGCGTGAGCTGATCCGCAAGGAGATCGAGCGGCGTTTTCAGAGCGCCAAAGACCGGCGTTGGTCGCAGCTAGAGCGGCAGTACGGCGAACTGCGTGAGCACACCGAGGACCAAGGGCAGCCGCTTCCGCACGAGGATGATGAGGGGCCGCAGCTTAGTCCCGAAGACCGCGTGCTGGAGCAGGCCGAAGCTTTGCTCACCCGGCTGGGTTTACGGGGCACGCCGCAGGCTGAGGCTTTACTGGAGCAGCGTGAGGCGCTCGAAGGGCGGGGGGGCTATTTGGATGCGATCGACCAGGTACTGGAGATCATCTTGAAGCGGGCGGTGGGCATCGGAGCAGCAGCGCCCTCTCCTGCCGGAGTGGTGGCGCCCAGCGGCGGGTCGATCGCCAAAAACGACCTGGGCGAGCAGTACCAGGCGCGCAAAGCAGAGATCCGCCCCGGGGATGTGCATAATCTTACAAAGCTGAAACGCGAGTTCCGGGAAAAAGGACTAAATATCTTTTGACCCTCTCAATCAGCCTGCTGATTGAGAGGCTTTAATAGAAATCGCTTCTTCGAACCGATTTCTATATCACCAAAGGAATAAATATGACAGAAGTAAACACAGTTTATAACGACCCCAACGCGCAGGTCAGGGCAATCAGCGATGTGATCTCGATGATCGATCCCCGCGATACCCCTCTGCTCTCCCGGTTGGGGCTGGACAGCGCCCGGGAGAAGTTCAAGCTCTCGATCAACGGCTACAAGGTCGAGATCCTTGAAGATGAGCTCGACCCGCTGGAGGATGCGGTCAATGACGCCGCCGGCTGGGACAACAGTACGGTCAGCGCGCTGGCAGTCGATGACCCCAGCAAGTTCCAGGACGGGCACATCATCCTCGTGGAGCAGGAAAAAATGGTGGTGAAATCGGCGAACCCCTCGGCGGGGACGATCGATGTCTACGCTCGCGGCTTTGGCGATACCGCCGGGGCCACGCATGCCGATGACAGTTTAATCACCATCGTGGGGATGGCGCGCCTGGAGGGCGATGACGCCGACTACGGGCCGATCACC
Source organism: Chloroflexota bacterium (assembly GCA_039714215.1). Lineage (GTDB taxonomy): Bacteria > Chloroflexota > Anaerolineae > Anaerolineales > UBA11579 > UBA11579. Next base: position 1,412 of record JBDLJU010000124.1, read on the forward strand.
ACGCTCACCGCGCCCTACAACTACACCAGCATCTTCCAGAAAGCGATCCAGGTTTCGGGCACGATGCAGGTGATCCACCAGCACGGGATCGACGACGAGTTCATCTACCAGGCCAACAAGGCGGTGCCGCATTTGCTGCGCCTCGTGGAGCGCATGGCGTTCTACGGCGAGCGGGTGGAAGGCTCGGCGGCCTCGCCGCGCTCTGCGGGGGGACTATCGACCTTCATCACCAGCAACACGGTGGCGGCAGGGGGCGTGATCGCCAAAGCCGACGTCGACGACCTGATGGAAGAGCTGATCATGGCAGGCGGCTACCCCGACATGCTGGTGATGAACCCGCGGGTGGCCAACGACCTGCGCGGCTTGCTGGATAACTCCAACTTCATCCGGGTCAACCAGGACGAAAGCAAACTGGGCCTCGGCGCCATCGAGCAGGTGGTCACCCAGTACGGCAAGCTCGAGCTGGTGATGGACCGCTGGTGCCCGCTGGATACCGCCTATGTGCTGCAATCGGAGAAGATCGGTTTTTACGTGCTGCGCCCCTTTGAGGCGTATCCCCTCTCTCGTTCTGGGGACAGCATCAAGGGCGAGGTGATCGGCGAGTTTTCGCTGCTGGTCGCCAACGAAAACGCCCACGGGATGATCACGGGGATCACCAGCTAATTGCTCTTCTGGCTGGAAACAGTCATTCTCTTGAAGAGCAAAGGGTGATCCGAGTCAGGAGTAGGGGCAGGCAGGCTGGGCAAACAAACATAAAACCAACAGGACTCGCCTGTCCCCTTCTCCTACTTTGGAGGAGCAACTTCCTCGACAAGGATTCAAGATCAAACCAGGAATCTTTTACCTGGTTTGATTAAATTGAACCGGAGGTTCAATCAAATGATCTACACACTGGCAGGACTACTGGAAGATGTGTATGCCGAGCTCGGTCAGCTGCAGGTCTCTACGGCAACCGGCGGCACAACCACATCTTTGATCGATACCAAGATGAGCGGGGGCGGCTCTGACAGAGACTGGGAAGAGGGCACGCTGCTGATCCTGGACGCCGACGGGGGCGCACCCGAAGGAGAGTTCGCGGCGATTGCGGCCTACCAGGACAATACCGGGACGTTCACGTTGGCGGCCGCCTTGAGCGCCGCCCCAGAAGCCGAAGACTGCTACGGGCTGGTCAGCGCCGTCTACCCGGTGGGGGTGATGCTGCGGTTGATCAATCACGGGCTGCGCACACTGGGGGATATCCCTCTGACAGATGATGCCGCGCTGACTGTCTTCAGCGGGCAGAGCGAGTACCCGGTGGAAGCGAGCTGGAAGCGCCGGCCGCCGTACCGGGTCGACATCCAGGTCAACGATGACGAGACCGGGGCGCGCTGGGAGCGGATCTACGATTGGGAGTTCATCCCCACCGCGCCGGGTGAATACGGCCGGATCGCATTCCGGCAGTCGCTGCCCGATGGCAGAGCGCTGCGGGTGTGGTACATGGGTCCGCACACGGCGGTGAAGTTTTACAACGACCCGATCGCCGAAGTGATCGCCCCGTCGCTGGCGGTGGCCGCCTGTGTGGAGCAGGCGCTGCGCTGGCAAAACTCACGGCTGTCTGGGGGCGACAGCTTTTTGCTGCAGCGCTGGAACGATGCCAAACGCACCCTGGAGCACGCCCGGCTGCTGCACCCGATCTGGCGGCCGAAGCGCGGCTCGCAGATGCGCACCGCCGGGATCGGGGGCCGGGGATGAGCATCCGGGTCTATCCGGGGGTGAAGAACCCCAGCCATGAGATCAGCCTGAGCGACGGGGTGCGCCGCTGGGGCCTGCGCCTGGACGGCGGTCCGGGGGCGATCCAGGAAATCCCCATGACGCCCTCCACCCTAAATTTCACGGGTGGAGGCAGCAAGTTTGGCGATTGGGAGCCGGGGATGAGCCATATCGAGCAGCGCACCTGGGAAGGCGGGCGCGGCCAGGAAGATTTTGTGGAAGACCCCACCCGCTACTATGACGCGATGAACGCCTGGACGATCACCAGCGGTAAGGTCTGCCCTGCACCGGGCTGGAAGTTTGCCCGCGGCCTGCGGACGAGCTATGCGCACCTCCCGGGGGATATTGATTGGCAGCCGCTGATCGGCGACCGGCGCTGGCTGTCGGTCAGCTTCGTGGTCGGGGCGGACAATTTTACGATTGCGCAAGCCTACCTTTGGCTGCGCCGGGCAGGCTCGCCGGGGGAGTTGAGCGTCTCGATCTATACCGACGACGATGGCGCGCCGGGGAGCCTGATCAGCGGATCGGGGGCCGGGGTGAGCGTTGAGGAAATCCAGGATGTGGTCAGCCAGTTCTACGGGTTCGACCTCTCCGCCTGCGGTAACCTGAGCGCGGGGACCTGCTATCACCTGGTGATTGCCGGGGCGGCCGGAGACAGTGCCGCCAACCATTGGGAGCTGGGGGTCGACCGGAGCACGCTTGGGGGACAGGCCTCTGCCGAGGGGACAGGATGGTCAGAGCCGTCCTGTCCCCCATACTACCGGGTGGTGGAGGCCCGCATCCGCCGCAGGTGGCATGTATTCCTTTATAAGGAGGGGCTCTACGCGGTGGACCAATCCGAAGACGGGCAGAGTTCCCGGCTGTACCTCAACGGCGACCGCGGGGTGGTCACCAATGCGGGGAGCAGCAGCCTGACGGACAGCAATAAAGCCTGGGAGGCAGACCAGTGGGCGGGGGCCTGGGTGCTGATCTCGGAAGGCACCGGCGTTGGCCAGCGTTTGCAGATCAGCGGGAATACGAACAACACCCTGCTGGTAGACGGCTGGGAGATCACCCCGGACTCGAGCAGCGAGTACGTGATCTTCAACACGCCGGGCTGGCAGGAGATCAGCCCGACGAGCGGCGACTGCATTGACGGCATGGTGACGGACACCGCCGTGGTCGAGGATGAAGCGCTGCTGGCGCAGGGCATGTCAACCTACATCCTGCGGATGCGCTGGAACCCGGAGGCGGTACCGCCAGCCCACGAGTTTGCCGACGACGGCAGCAACCGGGCAGACCTGCTCTTCCCGCACATCGACAGCGTCAACGGCGAGCAGCTCTGGCGGGTGAAGCAGAACCGCAGCCGGGTGAGCCGGGCCGCGATCCCTGATTGGGGTACGACCTACACCTATCAGTCCGACATCGTTGTCGGCTCAAAATCGGAGCCGATCAACAACATCTGCGCCCACAACGGGAAGTTGTACGCCTTTAAAACCGACGGGCGCTACCAGATCAACACCGACGACAGCGCTGAAAAAACAGTTGGCGAGATCGGTTTCATCCCCTCAAGCAACAACGGGGAAGCGCTGCTCTCGCAGGGCCTCTTCGTGTATTTTTCATGGGGCGGGTATGCCCTGCAGCGCCTGTATGATTCAGGCTACAGCGTCGAGCTCTCCAGCATCGGCCCCGATCAAAAGGGCGGGCTGCCTGCGGGGCGCGGCGGCCGCATCCGGGCGCTGGCCGGATACCCCAACGGGATCCTGGCTGCGGTGGATGCCGGCAGGGAAAATATTTCCTCGGTGCTGGTCCGGCCGGAAGGCAATTACGGCTGGCACGAAATCTTCCGTGCCTGGGAGCCTGGCGCGCAGGTCAACAACTTGTTCTGGCAGCAGGTCGGGGACGCCCGGCCGCGTTTATGGATCAGCGTGGGGGGCGAGCTGGTCTACCAGGAATGGCCGCTGGGTGGGGACAACCCGCTGGCGGACCCTGAGTTCGATTACCAGCATGAGGCCGTGTTGATCAGCTCAACGATCGACATGGGGGCCGCCCGCCTGCCGAAGTTTTTCAAAGAGTTCAACACGCTCTCCGCCAACCTCTCGGGAGGAGTCAAAATCGAGCTCGACTACCAGGTCGATGGGCAGGTCGGCAGCGATGCCTGGATCTGGGCGGGAAGCTATGCGGGGACCCGGGAAGAGACCCTCCCGATCGGCGAAGGGAATGCGCGCAAGATCCGCCTGCGGTTAAGGCTGCAGACCAACGACCGCAGGGTCCCGCCGGTGGTGGAGGCGACCGTGCTGGAGGGCTTTGCCCGCACGCCGCTGAAATACCAGTGGAACCTGCAGGTCAAGATCGGGGACTGCCAGCCAGACCTCTCCGGCGGCGGGCCGGACCAGGACCCCGATGCGCTGCTGAGCTGGCTAAAGGCCGCGGCGGGTTCCGCCCGGGCGGTCGAGATGCGCTCGATCTGGGAGCAGTTGGACGGCAAGCTGGTGATCATCGAGCCGCCGAGCCTGCTGCGCTCGTTCACCAACAACCTGCTGGGCTACTGGGGCGGCTCGGTGAGCATCACCCTGCGGGAGTGCTGAATGTATGCTTTTGAAGTCTTCAGCTACCCCCTCCCTGAGCGGCCTAATCCTGGCAACAGGATCAACCGCCTGGCGGAAATCTCGGCGATCAAGGACCCGCTCCCGCTGAGCGGGTTGGTGCACGGCAGGCGCGCCAGCGACCTGGAAGAACGCTTTGCCCGGGGATTGGACTCCGCCGGGCTGGCCTACCGCTTCCAGTACCGGGTGAAGCTGGAGATCAGCCTGCCGGGGCGTGAGAAGGTGATCGATTTTTTGGTGGAGCTGGGCTGGCGCTACCCGGTCGAGATTGACGGGGTGATCGCCCACCGCACCGCCGCACAGCAGGGGGCAGACCGGGTGCGCGAAATTTTACTTAACGACAGCCTGCGCCGCCGGGGGATCTTCCCGATCCAGCGGTTGCGCTGGTGGCAGCTGGCAAGCCAGGAAATGGCAGACCGGGTCGTCCGGGAGATGTTTGGAGGGAAATGATGACAAAATTGATCTGGCTGGCGGAAAGCCCGCTGACAATGATCGAGGGCGAAGAAATCGCCTTCAGCGTGGAATGGGTCGGGGCGGTCAACCTGAGCGACCCGGGGACCAAAGTGTACAAAGACGGGGTCGATGTTTCGGCGAGCGTGATGCTCAGCGGGGACAGCGACGAGGTCAGCGGCAACGTACAGACGATGCGGCGGATCACCGCGCTGCCAGGTGACGGCGGCTCGCGCTACGTGGTCGAGGTCGGCGCCAATGTGGACAACAACCTGGAGAAGCGCAAGCTGCTGATCGAGATCGTCAGACCGGGGGAGGAAGGATGAGCGTGCGAAAAATTGAAAGCATTGATGTGGTCGGCTTCGTGGTCAGCCCGGATGACGAAAAACTGGAAGACCAGAGCGGCAGCCTGGTGGTGTTTACCGAAGAAACCCGGCGGGGCCTGCTGACCGCCAAGAAGCGGGATACCAACCTGCTGGCGTTTGACTGAGGAGGAAAAAAATGGCAAACAAGCAAATCATGGAATTCACCGAGAAGCTCGCTCCGCAGGAAGCGGATATGCTGCTGCTCCAGGATGGGGCCAGCGAGGTCTACCATCGCGCCACGCTGGCGAACCTCACCCGGCGGGCGGAAACGCTCAACTTCGTGATCGGGGACGGCAGCGCGGTGCCCGGTACCGGGTTGGTGGGGCATATCTATCTACCGTTGGGCTGCGTGGTAACGGTCAATGGCTGGCGGATGAGCAGTCTGGACGGATCCAGCGGCTCGGCGCAGGTGGACCTGTGGCATGACGCCAACCGGATTTCGGCGAGCAACGCCGACAGCATCTGCGGAGGGAATGAACCCGCCCTGAGCAGCCAGAGCGAGAACTCGGCAAGCGGCCTGAGCGGCTGGTCAAAGACCGCGCTGGAGGGCGGCTGCCTGGTAGTCAACCTGGACAGCATTACCAGCATCACCCAGCTGACCCTGGCGCTGGATGTGGAGATCGCCCTGGCGGCGGAGGAGGTCTGATGAGCGCAGATAAAACACTGGCAATCGATATCTCACACTGGCGCACGGTGGACTGGGCGCAAATCCCCGAGGAGGTCAGGCTGGTGATGATCAAAGCCACCGAGGGGGACTACTACCGGGACAGCAAGCTGGCGGAGCATGTCGAGGGCGCGCTGGGGGCAGGGAAGATCGTGGGGCTCTACCACTTCTACCGCACGGCGATCCACGGGCGCAAGGTGAAGCCCGGGGACCAGGCCGAGTTTTTCTGCGAGCACACCCGCCAGTATTGGGGCGACGTGCACCTGCGGGCAAACGATTGGGAGCGCAGCCACCGGCTGGCGGACGGCAGCTGGTACAACCCCTGCCTGGGGAGCGAGCTCGAGGACCTCTACAACTTCCATGCCCGGCTGGATGATTCGGATTGGGAGGCGTTTACCCTGGTGTACACCAACCTGGCGACCTGGCAGGAGTGGAAGATGGAGAACTGGCGGAACGGCTGGCAGGGTCCCGCCTGGATCAGGGACGGGACAATGATCGACGGCCTGTGGGTTGCCGCCTGGGGGGTGGAAGCGCCTTCGCGGCTGCCGAGACCGTTCAGCGAATACTGGATGCACCAGTTCACCGCCAGCTACCCGATGCCGGGGGTCTTTACCACGGGCGGCAGGCCCTGCGGGGTAGACGCCAACTGGATTCCGAGCTCCGAGGCGGAGATCAGAGCCTGCCTGGGACTTGATCTGCCCGAGCCGGTGAGCGAGTGTGACCCGGGGGAGATGGCGGCGGCTTACCGGCGGGGGTGGCAGGCGCGCACTGACAGCCTGCTCCGCCATCTGCAGGATACCCGGGAGGGGGCGGAATGATGAGCAGCGCAATGATCGATGATATCGTCAGGTTTTTGGAGCAGCAGGAAGAACAGCTCCCGCCGCGGGTGACCAACGGGATGCTGCTGATCGCCATCCGAGAGGAACGCCAGGCGCGCCAGCGCGAGATCGGGGAGTTGGTCAAGGGGCTCGCGCCGATCGTCAAAGTGCTCGATGGGGAGAAGCCAGACCGCTCGGACGGGCTGGTGGCGCAGGTCAAGCAGCTGCGCCAGTTCCGCTCAATCTTGCTCTGGCTGGTGACGGCGGTGACCGTCTCGTTTCTGGGGGGCATGGGGATGTACTTATTTGAGGGGTTGTTCAGGTAATTGCGCTCTGGCGATGCCAGGGGAAAACCATATCAAACCGGAGAGCTTGCTCTCTGGGTTGATTATGACGAAGCATAGCTTCGTTTAAGGGAGAAAAATATGGAACAAGCGATGTATTGGCTGGTGGGGGCGATCGGATCGCCGCTGATCAGCTGGCTGAAGGGGCAGTTTGGACTGCACGGCAAAGCTGCCGTGTGGCTCACGCTGGCGGTCTCGGCGGTGCTGGCGGCGGCGGCTTTGCTGCTCACCGGCGAACTGACTGCGGCGGCGTTCAATGCTGAAAATCTGCTCGCCGTGTTGGGGCAGATATTGGCCGCGGCGACGCTGGTGTATAAGCTGCTGGGGGAAGGGTCGCAGGTTAACTAGGAAGCTGCGAACCCTGCTGAAGGTGAAAACCTGACAGGCGGACAAAGCTGCGCTTTGTTTAAACCTGTCAGGTTTTATTTGATTCACACTGATGCTCTAGCAGCGGCGCTCAGTCAAAATGACATGTAGATGCGAATTACACCCTATTTTGTCATTCCGACCGAGGAGGGGAGCGAAGCTAGCCGGACTACTTGCAAGCAAGCGGTTTAATCATTATTGAGATTGTTCTTTAGCTAAGCTGGTTCTAACTACTGGTGAATAATGATTCCTCCGAGCAACAGCTCGCTGGCGCTCGCGTTGCTCCTTCGGAATGACATGGATACGGGGAGACTGCGAAGGCTTATCTATTCAAGTTCCCTGCTCGTGCCCATGCTCCCGCGTGGGAACGGTTACTGAAGACCTGTGGCGTGCCCACGCAGGAGCGTATGCACGAGGGAAAATTAACTGGTCCTGTCATTCTGAGCGAGCGAAGCGAG
>JBDLJU010000125.1:0-9036 GCA_039714215.1 Chloroflexota bacterium
CCGAGCAGTTAAAAATGTTAATTTAGGAATTGAACGGAATAAAATCACTTCAATCATCGGGTCCTCAGGATGCGGAAAAAGCACACTGCTTCGCTCTTTTAACCGGATGAATGAAGAAATCCCCTCTGCCAGAATAGAGGGAGAAATACTCTACGAAAACGCCAACATTCTTGATCAAACCATCGACCCGGTAGCAATTCGTGCAAAGATCGGGATGGTCTTCCAAAAGCCCAATCCCTTCCCAAAAAGTATTTATGAAAACGTTGCCTGGGGTGCAAGGATCAACGGGTTTTCCGCGGATATGGACGAACTGGTTGAAACCTCATTAACCCGCGCCGCTTTATGGAATCAGGTAAAGGACAAGCTCGACCAATCTGGTTTGTCCCTGACAGGCGGTGAGCAGCAGAGGTTGTGTATCGCCAGGACGATTGCGGTCAAACCGGACATCATCTTGATGGACGAACCTGCCTCAGCCCTCGACCCGATCGCCACATTAAAAATTGAAGATTTAATGCGGGATTTATCAGAGCTATACACGATTATTATTGTCACCCATAACATGCAGCAAGCTGCCCGTGCCTCTGACTTCACCGCCTTTTTTAACATGGATGATGATCGAGCTGGTCACCTGATCGAGTACGGCCCCACAGATCAGCTCTTCACCACTCCACAAGAAAAATTAACAGAGGACTACATTACTGGAAGGTTTGGATAAAACGACCAGATCGTTTTTGGAGAATGAAATGACTCGTGAACATTTAGATAACTTGCTATCCGATCTCAAAGCTGAGATTATCGTCTTGGAGCAGATGGTGCGCCAGGCCACGCTGGATTCAGTGGAAGCGTTGATGACCAACAATATGGAGCTGTCTGCCCAGGTGTATGCCAATGATAAGCTGATCAACGAAAAACGCTTCGATATCGAAAATGAATGCTTGATTACAATCGCCACCCAGCAGCCAATGGCAAGGGACCTTCGGGTACTTGCCTCGATCCTTGAAATTGTCACCGAGCTGGAACGCATCGGAGATTATGCCAAGGGAATTGCAAAAATCAACCGCCTAATTGGCAAGAAGGATATGCTCCCCGCAATAGAGTTACTCCCAGAAATGGCTCAGACCGCAGCAAACATGATGCAGCAGGCAGTCAAGGCATTCGAAGAGGGAGATGTTGAATCAGCGAGAAACATTCCCAATCTCGATGACCGCGTGGATGAAATCTTTAATATCATTTACCGGGGTTTGGTCGAACAAATGATCAAAGAATCAAACTCGATCGATGTAGCCAACCACCTGCAGTGGGCCGCCCACAATTTAGAGCGCATGGCAGACCGGGTCACCAATATCTGCGAACGGACAATTTTCATCGAGACCGGCTCGATTTACGAACTCGAAGAATCCGATGACGAATCGTTGATCTGATAAGGCAAAACACTGATGAAATTTAAGGACACAATATTCCTTTCAATTCTCATGATCATCCTGGCAGGCTGCGCAGGTGGACAATCCCAAACTGGCGATACCTCAACTGAGCCGCAGGTTTATATTGAAAATAAGGGATCTGATACGATCGTAAATCTCGCGCTCGCCTGGGCAGAAGAATATCAAGCCCTGTTTCCTGACGTGCGGATATCGGTAACCGGCGGCGGCTCAGGCACCGGGATTGCCTCATTAATCAACAATACCGTCGATATCGCCAATGCCTCCCGGGGGATCAAGGATAAAGAAATCGAGAACGCGCAAGCCAATGGGGTTGAGCCTTTAGAATTTATCATCGCCCGTGATGCGATTGCCGTGATCGTCAATCCTGAAAACCCTGTCACAAACCTGACCCTGGAGCAGATTTCTGCAATCTACACTGGGGAGATCACCAATTGGCAGGAGGTCGGCGGTGATGATCTTCCAATTGTCCGCCTTTCTCGTGAGACCAATTCCGGAACCCATGTGTACTTCCTTGAGGAAGTCCTTCGTTTAGGGGATAAGGAAAATCCAGCCCTATTCTCAACCACAACCCTGCTGCTCCCATCTTCTGAAGGGATCATCCGAGAGGTAAGCCAAAACCCGAATGCGATTGGCTATGATGGGCTTGGCTACATCACAGAAGAGGTAAAAGTGCTTGGGATTGCAGGAGTAGGCAGCGACCGCTACATATTACCTTCAATTGAGACGGTAAACAGCGGAGAATACGCCATTGCCCGTAATCTGTTTATGTACACAAACGGAGAGCCGGCAGGTCCTTTGGCAGTTTACCTGGATTGGATCCTCTCCCCCGCTGCCCAAGAAATTGTCCGGGACCTCGGATTTGTCCCGATTGTGCAACCTTAAGCTTACCGGATGCAAATTATATGAACAAAACAAGCGCCAAAATTGACTTTTTTATCACCGTGCTGATCAAAGTCTCCGGATACTCAGCAATCTTTTTCGTGGTAATTATTTTCTACTTCCTGCTCAGCCAGGGATTGCCGGCATTGAACAATGTCCCACTTTCCTCGCTGTTTAGCGATCGCTGGTACCCGATCGAAAATTATTTCGGTCTGCTCCCCTTGATCAGCGGATCGGTGATCGTCACGATTGCTGCCACGCTGATTGCGGTTCCCATGGGGGTTGGTACTGCGATCTTCATTGGTGAGATTGTTCCCCGCTGGGTGCGTGAGCTCTTGAAACCGTTGATCGAAATTCTCGCCGGGCTGCCATCTGTCGTCCTCGGATTTCTTGGGATCGTGGTGCTTTCACCGATGCTCCGCAATACGCTCAACCTGCCCACGGGTCTCTCGGCTTTCACCGGCGCACTGCTCCTGGCAGCGATCTCCCTTCCAACAATTGTCTCAGTTGCCGAGGATGCCCTCGACGCGGTACCCAAATCGTATCGTGATGCTGCCTTAGCGCTCGGAGCGACACGCTGGGAGACGATCTGGACGGTCACCCTCCCTGCAGCTCAATCGGGTGTGCTCACCGCGGTGATGCTCGGGGTTGCCCGATCGATTGGTGAAACCATGACCGTAATGATGGTCACCGGGAACGCTCCGGTGCTGTTGGACAGCCTGGGTGTATTTTTCTCGCCGGTGCGTACAATGACGGCAACGATCGCTGCAGAGATGGGCGAAGTTGCTACCGGAAGCGACCACTACAACGTGCTCTTCTTCATCGGAATCGTGCTCTTTATCATTACCTTGATTGTCAACGTTACCGCCTCCTCTGTTGTTTACCGGCGAGGCCAGAAACGCTCGGAGAAATTGTTATCGTGATCACATCAAGCAGCTTGCTCATAAAAAGACAGCGGCGCCAGAAGATCGGATTTGTCGCTCTTGGCACACTAACATTTTTAACCGTGCTGCCAATCCTTTTGATCCTTGGGTATATCATCTACCAGGGAGCCCCCGCCTTCTCCTGGGAGTTCATCAGTGCATCACCAAGCAATGGGATGAAAGACGGGGGAATCCTGCCTGCGATTGTGGGGACAATTTACCTCACAATTGGCACCGCAATTTTTTCGGTGCCCCTCGGCATTGGCGCGGCAATCTATCTCTCAGAATATGCTCCTGATAACCGGGTAACCCGCCTGATCAGAATCGCGATCATTAACCTGGCTGGAATCCCCTCAGTGGTTTATGGTTTGTTCGGTCTAGGTATCTTTGTGCTGTTCCTTAATTTTGGCACAAGCATCCTGGCAAGCTCGATGACGCTGGCGATCATGACCCTGCCGGTGATCATCACCACCACAGAAGAAGCGCTGCGCTCCGTTCCACAATCATTCCGTTTGATCAGCGTTTCGCTTGGCGGAACCAAATGGCAAACCATTCGCAAGGTGGTGCTGCCCCAGGCGCTCCCGGGAATATTAACAGGCGTGATTTTAGGCCTGGAAAGAGCCGCCGGTGAGACCGCTCCGATCTTGTTTACCGGAGCAGCGTTCTTCCTCCCGCAGCTCCCCAACTCCCCAATGGACGCCACCATGGCGCTGCCTTACCACCTCTATGTGATTTCTACCCAGGTGCCGGGGATGCCAATCGAAATTCAATATGGTACCGCATTGGTATTGCTGATCTTTGTCCTGGGCATGAATTTGACAGCAACCTTGATTCGATACCGGGCACGCTCAAAGAGGCAGTGGTAATCGCATGGAAAATAATGCTGATGTAAAAATCCAGGTCAACGATGTCAGCCTAGGCTACTCGGATGGCACCGAATCTCTAAAACACGTCACCTTTCCGGTGCTGAAAAATCAAACGAACGTATTATTCGGTCCATCTGGCGGCGGAAAATCTTCCTTGCTCCGGCTGTTTAACCGGCTAAACGATTTGGCCGATGTGGTTGAAACCAGCGGAGAGATATTGATGGACGGGGAAAATATCCTCGACCCCGACCTTGATGTGATCGAACTTCGCCGGCGGATCGGGATGGTATTCTCCCAGCCGGTCGTGCTGCCGATGTCGATCCGCGAGAATATCACCTATGGGCTCACCCTTGCCGGGATAAATAAGAGAAGCATCCATGACGAAGTTGTGGAGCGCACCCTCAAGCAGGCGGCCATCTGGGACGAAGTTAAAACCCGATTGGATGACCCTGCCAATGCTCTCTCCGGTGGGCAGAAACAGCGCGTCTGCCTCGCTCGCGCCCTGGCCAGCGAACCTGAAGTCATTCTGCTCGATGAGCCGACCTCCGGTTTAGACCCGGTCTCCACTCTCAAGGTCGAGGATTCATTACTTGAATTGAAGGAAACGTATACGATTGTCCTGGTGCCCCACTCCATCCAGCAGGCCGCCCGCACTGCCGATTACTGCGCCTTCTTCCTGCAAGGTGAGCTGATCGAACACAGCATTGGCACCCAGATCTTTACCAACCCCCTTGATGAGCGAACGCAGAACTATGTTGAGGGACGCTTCGGCTAGTAATCCTACAGCTGCTTAAGATTTCAACAAATCCACAAAAGCGCTTTCTAAATTGGGGAATTGAAACAGGTAACCAGCCTCCAGCAGCCTGCGGGGAAGCACCCGCTGACCTTTGACTGTCAGGTCGGCAACTTCCCCCAATGCAGCGCGCAGGGCAAACTCGGGGACCGGAACGACGCTTGGACGGCGCATCACCTTTCCTAGAATTCTAGAAAAATCCTGATTGGTCTCAGGCTGCGGCGCGGTGAGGTTATACGCTCCGCTGGTAGACTTGGTTTTCAGCAGATAAACAATCGCACCCACCTGGTCGGCGACATGGATCCAGGAATAATACTGCCTGCCGCTGCCCATCCGACCCCCCGCGAACAAACCGAACTGCATCTTGAACAACGGCATCACTCCTCCCGCGCTGCTCAATACCAATCCGGTGCGGATGACCAGATGACGGACACCCTGATCCTCAACCAATTTCGTGCCGCTTTCCCACTCAATCGAAAGTTGTGCCAGGAAATCAGACCCGGCAGGGGAATCCTCTTCAATAGGCTGATCCCCATGATAGCCATAATATCCGATCGCTGATGCCTGCACCAGCACCTCCGGTTTTTTCTCCGCAGAGATGATTGCTTCCAGCACCGCTTTTCCGGCGTTGATCCGGCTGCTGCGGATCTGTGCTTTACGTTTTTTGGTCCATCTCATGCTCAGAGGGGAATTCCCGGCTATACTTGCCCCCGCCAAATTTACCACCGCGTCTACTTCATTGATCAAGTGCCCCCAACCCTGGGCGGATTTTCCATCCCATACCGCAGTTCTAACCCCAGGAGACAAATTTTTCATTTTGTCAGGTCGGCGGCTGAGGATCACTACCCTGTCCCCATATTTAACCAATTCTGCAGTCAGCGCTCTACCGATCAGGCCTGAGCCACCGGTAATCAATACATCCATCACAACCTCCGATCAATGTTTCCTATGATACCTGATCGAGAGGGTAAACACAATCTTACTCTCCGCTCTGCGGCATGATCACCGGATAGCCTTTATCAGGATGATGGAACACATCCACATTGGTCTGATATGCCTCACCAATTAATTTTGGGGTGAGCACTTCCTTTGGTTTCCCGAGATGAAGCAGTTCACCATCCACCAGCAAAGCAACCTGATCAGCAAACAGCGAGACCAGATTCAAGTCGTGGATCGCCATCAGCATCGCAAGGCCCTCTTGTTTTGCCAACTGCTTCACCAGCTGCAGCAAATCAGTTTTATGTTTCATATCCAGGTGGTTGGTTGGCTCGTCGAGCAGCAGCACAGGCGTTTCCTGGGCCAGGGCGCGCGCCAGAAGCACCAGCTGCTGTTCACCGCCAGAGAGTTCCGCCACCCGGCGGTCTGCGAGATGCTCAATGCAGATTTCGCTCATCGCCCACTGCACCCGCTGCCTGTCTTTCTCTGAAGGAGCGCCCAGCCACCCCATGTGGACGGTACGCCCGAGCATCACGGTGTGAGCAACGGTGAATGCCCCGCCCAATTGATGGGCCTGGGGCACGACTGAGATTTGTTTTGCCCGATTGGGCTCATTGAGGTCGGCAATATTCTCCTCACTGACCATGATCATTCCAGCAGTAGGTCTAACAAGCCCGCTGACCGCTTTGATCAATGTGGTTTTTCCTGCGCCGTTAGGACCCACCAGAGCAACTATCTTACCTTTAGAAACACGGATAGAAATATCTTTGAGGACCTCACGGGAGCCATAAGAAACGTGGATGTTCTGAATATCTAACATCGGCTTACCAAAAAACCTCTCTCTTCGCGCGCCGCAGCACCCACAAAAAGAAGGGCGCCCCAGCCAGCGAAGTAATCACACCTACAGGGAGAATCTGCGGGGCAATTACTACTCGGGCTAATAAATCCGCCACCAGCAGTCCACCGGCCCCAGCAATAATTGAAAGCGGGATCAAATGCCGGTAATCTGGTCCGAAGAGCATTCGGATCAGGTGCGGAATGATCAAACCGAGAAAACCGATTACCCCAGAGAAGGCAACCGCCGAGGCAGTGGTTAATGAGGCAACCACAATCAGGGAGATCTTCACCCGTTCGACGGGAAGTCCCATTTGGCGGGCCTGGTCTTCCCCGAACTGCAGCACGTTGAGTGGATGCCCTGAAAAGCCCAACGAAACCAAACCGAGCAGCAAATACGGCAGTGAACCAATCACTGGGTCCCAGCCGGAAACGGTTGTACCCCCAAGCAAGAAAGAGAGAGCCCGGTAAACCTGGTCATTGGAGCGCAGCATCAAAAAAGAGGTCATTGCTGAGGCAAACGATCCGACTGCCACACCAGAGAGGATCAGGGTGGTCAGGGGAACAATCGTGGATACCCGGGCAAGCCAGTAAACCAACCCAACGGTGACCATTGCTCCCAAAAAGGCGGCCAGGGGGATCAAGGAAAAGCCGCCGAGATCTTGAGGCCAGTTAAGGCTCATCGCAATCACTGCGCCAAGCCCGGCCCCAGAAGCCACGCCGATTAAGTAAGGGTCAGCGAGTGGATTTCGGAACAATCCCTGGAAGGCCGCTCCGCTGCCTGCGAGGGCGGCTCCGGTCATCATCACCAGGACCACATGGGGCAGCCTGACCTGATAGATAATCGCCTCAAAGGATTCAGGCCAGTTTACCTGTGAAATGACCCCAAACTTTGCAGCGATGATTTTCCCAATCGTCCCAGGAGAAATATATACCGCCCCAACTGCCACGCTGAATACGAAAGCGAGCAGTAAAAAAATAAAAACGATCAAATAGGCATTCTTAATTTTCTTCATGATTTTTCAATCAAAATTTCGATGGGAGGATACGAAAAGTATCCTCCCCTGTTGAAAAAAATTTACTCAAACAAATCGGGGTGAAGCAGCAGGGCAACAGCCTCAAGACCATCGACTAAACGCGGTCCGGGAATATTGAACAGGTACGGGTCGAACGGGAAAACTTTGCCATTCTTTACCGCAGCCATTACTTCCCAGCCAGCCCGCTCTGCGACCATCGCCGGGGTAACACCGTAAAGCGCGTCAGTGAGCAGGATCACATCGGGGTTAATCTCGATCAATGCTTCAGTACTCATCTGTGCGTAAGCGCCCACCAGCTCTGCAGCCGCATTTTGGCCGCCGCCGGTAGTTAAAATGTAATCGACAAAAGTGCCGCTTCCGGTGGTCCATGGACTGGTTGGATCGGTGGCATCAAGTTCAACAAACACAATCGGCTGATCCGCGACATCTATGAGGGTCTCTTGCACTGCGGTTACACGAGCTTCGAGACCACCAACAACTTCTTCGGCAAGCTCTTCAGCACCAACCAGCTCACCGATGTCGGTGATATTGGTAAATAGTCCATCAAAATCTACCGGGTCTAATTGGTAATAGACCGTCAGTCCAAGTTCCTCCATTGTGGTGATTTGTTCTGCAGATATAATTCCACCGGCGAGGATCAAATCAGCTTCGGCAGCCAGAAGCGCCTCCGAGGGGAGCCCGCCAAAAAAATCGCCGATGATTTCAACTTCCAAAACTTCCGCAGGGTACTCAGAATAAGCATCTCTGGCGATGATCTTATCTCCTGCGCCCAGCGCATACAAGATTTCTGTGGTGCTGGCTGAAATCGATATAATCGTTTCCGGGTACTTATCGAAAACCACTGTTCGCCCGAGGCCATCGACAAATTCCAGCGTGATTGGCTCTTCAACCACAACTTCTTCATCCGTGCTTTCCTCAACGGGTTCGTTGAGATTGATCTCATTAGCATGGTTTTGATTACCATCATCATCAGCCATGTTTGCATCATTTATATTCTGATTGCCAGTGCATCCACCCAGGATCAATAGACCTAACATTAATACAGTTATTATTTTTTTACGCACATCTTCCTCCAATTACTTTGAAAAGTTATATTAAAAGAAAAACTCCCCACGTTTAGGGGAGCAGCAGGGATGGTTCAAGTATCTGATCGCGTCATCCACATCTCCTTCCTCGAGGTCGTGTCATGGGGATGAAAATGGCGACCTGACTTATCTGAATATTCAGACCTACAGTTGCGGGACAGCGTCGGACTTCCAGTGAGGGATCACTGGGCACCGACTTCGCCTGAGCAAACGCTGTTTGCTTTGCCTTCCCTTCCGGGGG
>JBDLJU010000126.1:0-8991 GCA_039714215.1 Chloroflexota bacterium
CAAAAGATTATTAATCATCCTTGGATCAATCCTTGTGGTTGGCATTTTATCCGCATGCGGCCAGACTGAAGAAACCGTTTCCCTCGGGCAGCCAGCTATTTCGGTATCCCAGAGACAGGGAAGTATGCTCACGGCAACAACCGAAGGTGATCAGGCTGCTGTCGAAAATCAGCCTGAAGATCCCACTGCGGAAAACATAATCCCACCGAATGGAACCCTGCCACCAGCTGAGAACCCACCTGATCAGGCAGCGATTACCCCGTCGCCGAGTGAAGCTGTGCAAATCAGCCCGACGACAACTTCCGCTGGACCTGAATTTACAAACACGTCAATTCCTGTCAATTCAAACCCACCAACTGCGGAGTCAAATACTGCAACGCCGACTGAACAATCTGAGGATGAAAGCCCTGCAGTGTGTGATCCCGGAGCGAGCAGCGCTTTTGAGGCAGAGGTGATCGTGCTGATCAACGCCGAGCGGGCAAAAGTAGGGATTGACGCATTATCGATTCAATCACAATTGACCACCGCCGCCCGCAACCACAGTGATGACATGACCTGCAGCAGCTTTTTCTCCCATGAGAGTCCAACCAGCGGCTCACCATTTGACCGGATTGAGGCAGCCGGTTACAGCTATTCATGGGCAGGGGAGAATATCGCGGCAGGTTATGGGACACCTGCGGCGCTTGTAGAAGGTTGGATGAGCAGTGAGGGTCATCGGGCGAATATCTTAAATGCCAATTTCACCCAGGTTGGGATTGGATATGCCTATTGGGCGGAGAGCGAATATGGCGCTTATTGGACTGCGGTGTTTGCTTCGCCCTGATCCGCGGTCAAATCAGATATTGCCGGAACTCCGCCCAGCGATGTGGCTTTCCTCACCGCGTTGAGCACAGCTTCAGCCATTACCTGAGCAGCAAAAGCGCCAACGATATTTAAATCCCCTTTTTTCTCGCCAGTCGACATCGCGAAAATCGTGTCCCCATCATGCATTGTGTGTGCCGGACGGATCGTGCGAACGACGCCATTTTGTGCCATTTGAGCCAATTTATTGGTCTGGGCTTTGTCGAAACGGGCATTGGTCGCCAGTACCCCGATCACCGTGTTAGCTTTTGATGCGAGTCCCAGCAGGGTGCGGCCGACCAGTGAGCGCAGGATTGAGAGTGAATCTGCAAAAACCTGATCGCCGCCAATTGAGATCGGCCCCTTCCTGACGCTGCGCGTCCCGGCAATGATCTGATTGGTTTGCGGATCGATCACGTCTCCGATTGCATTTACTGCCACAATTGCCCCAACAATGATCCCGCCGCCAATCTCCATGCTGGCAGTGCCAATCCCGCCTTTGGTGGCCTGGCCCAAACCGAGCAGTTTGCCAACTGCGGCCCCGGTTCCGGCTCCGACACTGCCTTGAGCAGGAGGCTGATCAGTGGCGTTGAGGCATGCCTGGTAGCCCATTTGTTTATCCGGTCGAATGTTGGGATCGCCAATGTTTAGGTCAAAAAGGATCGCGGACGGGATGATCGGTACCCGGGCAACCTGTGTCTGGTAGCCAATTCCATTTTCTTCGAGGTACTGCATTGCGCCGCCGGCTGCGTCGAGGCCGAATGCCGATCCCCCGGAGAGCATCACCCCGTGGATCTTTTGAATATTGTTGACCGGGTCCAACAGGGCGATTTCTCGCGAGCCTGGTCCGCCACCGCGCTGGTCTACACCACCGACCGCGCCGTCTTCGCAAAGCACAACCGTGCATCCGGTGATCGCTTCGAGGTCATGGGCGTGTCCAACTGTTATGCCAGGAACATCGGTGATTGAATTATTGATCATCTTGCTCCTCTGCTTGCTTCAAGCGCTGCTGGTAGTCGGGGAGGATGCGCTGATATTCCTGGTGGATCAGGTCCGAACTGATCATGAAATCAGCCGTTGAGCGGTTTGAGGCAGTCGGGATGTTGTAGAGCACCGCAATCCGCAGTAAGGCTTTGACATCCGGATCGTGCGGCTGCGGCTCGAGCGGATCCCAGAAAAAGATCAGCAGATCGATGCTGCCTTCTGCGATGCGCGCCCCAATCTGCTGGTCACCGCCGAGGGGGCCGCTGATCAGGCTCTCTACCGGCAAACCGGTTTCGTCGGAGATCAGCTGTCCGGTGGTGCCGGTGCCGATCAGAAAATGTCCGCTGAGGGTGCCCTTATTAAATTCTACCCAGGCGAGCAAATCTTGTTTGCGGCCGTCGTGGGCCACCAGGGCAATCCTTTTTTGTTTGGGGATACGGGATGTTGTTTTCATGGTTTCACCTGCATGATCTCTTCCTGTGGTTGATTGAGGTACCCGGCAGATTCTATGGTGACCAGGATGATTTCCTCAAGACCGATAGTTGCTCCGCCGGCGTGGGTATTGCAGCCAGTCTGATGGCCGGTCGCATGGATGAATGAGATTACCATGCGTATGCTTCCGGAGCTGCTCCGCCGGGACCTGGCCAGATTTCATCTAAATCAGCCAGAGTCTGATCGTCAAATTTTATTTCTAGCGCACGCAAACTGCCGGTCAATTGTTCGATTGTACGCGGCCCGATGATCGGGGCGGTCACAACCGGGTTGTTCAGCAGCCAGGCGAGAGCAACGTCGGCGGGGCTTTCACCGAGCTTCTCGCATAATGCTTCGTACGCGGTAAGCTGCTCGCGGTGCTTTTTAATTGCTTCTAGCTGCCGGTCTGAGGAGCGGCGGCCTTCTTTGGCTTTCTTCAGCGCGCCCCCGAGCATCCCGCCGGCCAGGGGACTCCAGGGAATTACGCCAAGACCGAAATCTTCACATACCGGGAGAACTTCCAGCTCGACCATGCGAGCATTGAGGTTGTAGAGGCTTTGCTCTGCGACAAGACCCATGAAATTGCGAGCTTTAGCTTCCCCTTGTGCTTTGGCGATGTGCCAGCCGGCAAAATTGCTGCTGCCGACATAGAGAACCTTGCCTTCTCGAACCAGCTGTTCCATCGCCTGCCAGACTTCTTCCCATGGGGTCTCCCGGTCAATATGGTGCATCTGGTAAAGGTCGATATGGTCGGTCTGTAAGCGGCGCAAGCTTTCTTCGCAGGCGTGTTTAATGTGGTAAGCAGATAGCCGGTTTTCGTTGGGCCATTCTCCCATCCCGCCATAAACCTTGGTTGCCAAAACGGTCTTTTCACGGCGATCGCCGCCCTGGGCAAACCAACGCCCAATAATTTGCTCGGTGATTCCTTCACCCGTTTTCCAGCCGTAAACATTGGCGGTATCAAAGAAGTTAATTCCCAATTCAAGGGCCTGATCCATGATCGTGAAACTATCCTCTTCGGTGGTTTCGGGACCGAAGTTCATCGTGCCGAGGCATAACTTGCTGACCTTTAATCCGGTGCGTCCTAAATTTGTGTATTCCATTTTATTCTCCTTTAATAAAACGTTCATTCATCAACGATACAAATTTCGTGATTTGGATCAGTGATCCACTCGCTCCATGATCCAGGATAGATCCTGGCAAAACCAAGACCGGCATGGGCCATGGCGAGGACGTTATGAGCGGAAGTTACCCCTGAGCCGCAGTAAAATATCACGTTGTTTGGTTGGGTGTCCCCGATCAGCGAGGAAAAATTCTCTTTCAATTCTGTCACCGTGATCATTTTTTCATCAGGACCGAGGTTATGCTTAAAGAAATGGTTTACTGCTCCCGGGATATGGCCGGCGATAGAATCAAGCGGTTCAACTTCCCCGCGATAGCGTTCAGGCGCGCGTGAATCGATCAGCAATTTATCTGGGTGTTCTTTTATCGTCTCGATTTCATCCACGGTTGCGATCATTTCAGGCTGTGGCTGCGGGGAGAAAATTTTCTGATTTGGCTGAGGCAGTTCTTCATCGACAGGATGACCTGCTTGCTGCCAATCATTAAAGCCGCCATCCAAAACAGCTACAGCATGGTGCCCGAGCCATTTGAGCATCCACCACAAGCGGACAGCAATCGCTCCACCTCGATTGTCGTAAGCCACCACCTGGGTATCTTTATCGATGCCCCAATGTGAAAGAGTTTCTGCCAGAACGGAGATTGCGGGGAGGGGGTGACGCCCGGTTTTTCCCGGGATGATAGGTCCCGAAAGGTCTCGATCGAGGTGAGCGTAGAACGCTCCAGGGATGTGCGCTCTTAAATAGGCTTCACGGCCTACGTCTGGATCGTCAAGTTGGAAATGGCAATCAACCAGCACCCAATTGGGCCTGGTGTAATTGTCAGCTAATTCTCTGAGACTAATTAGGGTTTTGTACATTGTTTGTTGGACTCGCTTGGCTGAATTTTGGAAAAAGGATCAGGAGCAAGGCGTCTGCAGTGATCCCGGCGGTTAAGGCAATCACGGCCACCAATACGCCCGAGTAACCCAGGTATACGCCGCCAAATAAGACCACCGCCATGACCAACAGCTCCACGACCATTCCAAGAGTGATTGGCACGGTCAATTTTTGAGCAGTCAGAATCCCTCTGTAATAATACATCAAAGCTGTCAGGATTGGGAGCAGGATTCCTGCTTGAGCCGCTGGAATTGCGACCCTGGTCAGTGCCGGGGAGATGCCGATCAGGTCGGTGAAATAAACTACAGCTAAAGAAGTTGTGCTGACGATCAGCAGGAATCCGGATAAGCCTGCACCAACCAGCTGGCTGAACTGACGGAGCGGTTTTTCTTTCTCAGGTCCCTGGTATAAGGCGATGATCGCCTCAGGGAGGGCAACAGCAGGGGCGCGCATGACGAACAGCATGCTGTTCAAAACAGGCCAGACAGCCAGATCCTCGATCGGGTTGGGTCCGCGGGCGAGCGCGGTGGTAATCAAAGGGCTGGCTGCAAGGTAGATGATGTTGCTCAGCGCGAGGGGAGTTTGGAATTTAACAAGCTCCAGGTAGCTGAGGTGACCTTCCACGTTTGGAGATAATTTTTTAATCTCTTTGCGGGAAACAAGATGGATAAAAAATGACTCAAAGATGACCCCGGTAGTAAGTGCGAAAGAACCCACGGCAATCCCGGGCAGGTCGCTCAAGGTGGCAAGTCCGAGGGCAGTGCCAGCAGACCCGATCAACCGAAGAATGGTGCCCTGGCTGATGAATTTTGTCAGCCCATTGCGGATCAAGATGCCTTGCCTGAAGCGGCGGTAGGCAATTGATGCGCTCCAGAAAACCATGATTTTAAGTCCAAGGCGGACAAGTTCAATCAGCTCTTCAGGTGTTTTCATCCAGCGGATAATCACCAGATCGAACAAAGGCGTCCAGGCGATCAGGAAATGGAGCGCGGTGGTGATCAACATCAGGTGAATGGTGAAGCGGCGAATTGTGCAGTAATTTTGTTTAGATTTTGTCAGGGCTGTGCTGGTAGGCAGCAGGCTGATCACCGGGCTCTCGATGATCAGGCTGATTGCATAGACGATCCCAAAAGCGGCAATCATGCGGTCAACCTGGTTAAGACGGGCCATTGCCGCATTGATAAAAGGCGTTTCGAAGGACATTAAAATCCAGCTAAGCGCCAGCGGAAGCCAGTATTTGAAGATTTTAGAGATACGTAATGGGCTTGTGTTTTTCGTGTGAGTTTCCATTGGCAGCAGCTGCTTGTATCCAAATAAGAATAATCCTGAAATGATAACATCAATTCAGGTGGAGGGCCTTTATTCGTGAAATTATCAAGGATTTGGAAACGTGAGACGGATGATCGTGGTGTTCAACAAAACTGTGCTTAAAATCTCAGGGAGAAAGGAGAAGGATTTTAAATCGGCCCGGAGAAGAGGTCATCAGGGGGAGGGCGCTTGGCGGGTTTCTGCAGGAAAATGCTGCCAACCACCACAACGAAGATAATTACAAAAGCAATTAAGATCATCCAGCGGGCAGTCGGATCAGCGATGAACGGTTCGCCAGGGACCGCGATTGTTGGAAGCGGGGTTGGAGAGGACGATGGCGAATCTTGGGTTGCTGTCTCGATTGGCTGGCTTGAGAAGGCGGTTCCTAAAGCGGTTTGGCCCTCGCTATTCGTTGTTTTGGTTGCTGCGATTTCCGGGGTTGCCTGGGGAGAACTGCCTGGCGGTTTAACCAGGATCTCATCTCCGGGATAGACCCAGGAGCCAGACGAAAGGTTATTAAGATCAAGGATGGTTTGTAATTCTACCTGGTAAACAGCCGCGATGGTCCACAAGGTTTGTCCGCTCTGCACGATATGGATCACGCTGCCATCTGCCCCTTGTGCTGCGACGATGACGGGAGAGTAGGCAAAAACCGGTGGCGTGTCCTCATCTGCAGGAATTTCTTGGGAGTCAGATGAATTGTCTGAAGGCGAGGGGGCAGAAGACCCGGTAATGAAGGCAATTTCTGCGGTGAAGTATGTCATTCCGCCCGAAGATGAGACCCCAGCGCCAATTTCAGCATAACGACCGTCAAGCATCACCCGGTTGTGAATCTCTGAATTCTTCCACCATGTGATCGCATCACTCACCGTCGCGCCAGTGCCACCATAAATGATTTCCGAGAGAATAATTTTCTTTCCTCCTCCGTACCCCGCCGCGTAGGCTCGGTCTGTTGGAGAAGATGCGCCTTCATCATGGGTGATCAATCCTGTGGATGCCATGTAGGCGCTGTGATTTTGGGCCAAGCTGGCTAACGTGCCGTTGTACTGCATCGCACCCACGCCGTTGGCCTGGCGGTAGGCGTTGATCTCGGCGATCACCTGCGCCGCAGTAAAAGGCGGGGCATTATCAGGCGAAGGTAGATCACCAGCGCTGGTTGGGGAAGCGATTGCAAAAATTATCAAAATTATCACGAAATTAAGGAGGCGTCTAAAATATGTTTTCATGGTGTGTTGGGTTGTTTCAAGATAGTACCACAATCGATATCAGCGTGGAAATGTTTATTCGATACCAAAAATAATTCTGATTAATAAAATCTTGAAAAATAGTACTCTTTTTGAGTTTGCAGGTATAATCCTGTTGGATTTAAACCAAATACATGAAAGGTAAAATCATGAGCGTATTGGTTACAGGCGGAGCGGGTTATATCGGAAGCCATACATGTGTGGAATTGCTGCAGGCAGGTTTTGAAGTCGTTGTTGTTGACAATCTAAGCAACAGCAGCAAGGAATCCTTGGAAAGAGTGGAAGAAATTACCAGTAAGCAGGTCATGTTTTATGAAGTTGATCTCTTGGATAAGGCTGAACTGGAAAAGATTTTTACGACTGAGAAAATCGAAGCAGTTGTGCATTTCGCAGCATTAAAGGCGGTTGGCGAATCGGTTCAAATCCCACTGCGTTATTATGAAAATAATATTGTGGGTACGATGCACCTGCTTGAGTTGATGGAAAAATATCAGGTAAATAATATCGTGTTTAGTTCGTCCGCAACGGTGTATGGTGAGCCTGAGTCGGTGCCAATCCGGGAAGATTTTCCAGTGAAACCTACAAACCCGTATGGTTGGACCAAGTTAATGATCGAGCAGATGCTGCATGACTTGCAGTCCGCCAGGCCTGAAATGAATATCGCGGTGCTGCGCTACTTCAACCCGGTTGGCGCGCATGTCAGCGGCTTGATTGGCGAATCTCCCAACGGGATTCCGAATAACATCATGCCCTATATCTCACAGGTTGCGGTCTCCCGACTGGAAAAACTAAGCGTCTTCGGCGATGATTATCCGACCGCGGACGGCACTGGTGTACGAGATTACATCCATGTGGTCGATTTAGCCAAGGGCCATATCGCCGCTTTACGGAAGCTCGAAACCAATCCAGGGTATACGGTCTACAACCTCGGAAGGGGACAGGGCTACAGCGTCTTTGAGCTGATCAAGGCATTTGAGACCGCCGCAGGGACAAAAATTCCATTTGAAGTTATTGGGCGAAGGGAGGGAGATGTTCCAGAAAGCTACGCCGATTCCAGTAAGGCAAACCGCGAGTTGGGTTGGAAGGCGGAACTGGATATTGATCAAATGTGCGCTGATACATGGCGGTGGCAGTCGATGAATCCTGAGGGATATCAATAGGTTTAATCTGGATCAGAGCGAAACATTTTTTGAATACTGGGGTTATAAGAAATAATTGTCAACTACCGTCACACATTACGGAATATAGCTATTCCTGGCGTGAGGCATATTAAAGTTAATCAATAGAGGAGCGAAAAGCATGGCTAAAGGGAAAATCACAATTTTGACTGATTCTACCGCCTATCTTCCAGAAAAATTAATCAAGGAATACGGCATCGAAGTAATCCCCTTGAATGTAATCTGGGAAGGAACCAACTATCTCGATAATGTCGATATCAGCTCAGAAGAATTTTATACCCGCATAAAAACCGCGAAAGAACTGCCGACCACATCCCAGCCATCCGTTGGCGCATTTAAGGAATATTATGATCGGATCGCAAAAGACTCAGATGGGATTGTGGCAGTTTTGTTGGCAAATAAGCTCAGCGGAACGATTGCCTCAGCAACCGGTGCTAAAGAACTGATGGAGGGTTTCCCGATTGAGATCGTTGATACCAAGACGACCACAGGCGGATTGGCATTGGTGGTGGTAGAGGCTGCTAAGGCAGTTGCAGCAGGAAAAGACCTGGCAGCAGTTGCAGCTCACGCGCGAGATATCAGCAAGAAAACCAAAACGATGTTTTTGGTGGATACGCTTGAATTTCTGCACAAAGGTGGAAGAATAGGCGGTGCAAAACGTTTGGTTGGTTCTATGTTGTCTATGAAGCCTATTTTGCAGCTGGTTGAAGGGGTGATTGACCCTCTCGACTCGGTGCGTACCAAGAAAAAAGCGGTGGCCGCACTGCTCGAAATCGCCAAGCAGGATATTGCGACAAAGGAAGGAACGGTTCACGCGGTTGTCTTCCACGGCCTAGCTGAGGCAGAAGCCACCTTGGTTCGAGACCGGGTTGCTGAGATGTTCTCTCCAGAGACACTACTGCTGTCTGATCTCAGCCCGGTAATTGGAACCCATACCGGGCCGGGAGCGATTGGGATCGCATACTTTGT
>JBDLJU010000127.1:0-8901 GCA_039714215.1 Chloroflexota bacterium
AGCTGGCGTAATCGTGCCCAAATCCATGAGTCTGCCAGGGTCCAATCCAGCGAAGCAGGATCGGCATCCGTCGGCGACTGCTCGATCAGGCTGAGTACCAGGCGGGTGGCGTTCCACACCTTGTTGGCAAAGTTGCGGTTGGCGGCCACTTTCTCCAGGCTGAGGCTCATGTCCTTGCCGGGCGAAGAGCCAACCAGCAGGGTGAAGCGCAGCGCATCGGTACCGTATTCGTCCATCACGGTCAGCGGATCGATCACGTTGCCGGTGGTTTTGCTCATTTTCTTGCCGTGTTCATCTCTGACAATCCCGTGCAGGTAGACGGTATGGAAGGGCACTTCGCCAGTGTATTCCATCCCAGACATGATCATCCGCGCGACCCAGAAGAAGAGGATGTCGTAGCCGGTTTCCAGCACCGAGGTGGGGTAAAAATAATCCAGGTCCTTGGTCTTATCCGGCCAGCCCAGGGTGGAGAAAGGCCATAAGCCAGAGGAGAACCAGGTATCTAACACATCGGGGTCTTGCTCGAGCTCTGTGGGTTTTCCGTAATGGACCTCGGCCTGCTGGTGTGCTTCTTCTTCAGATTGGGCGCAGAACATTTCTCCATCCGGTCCGTACCACACCGGGATGCGGTGACCCCACCACAGCTGGCGGGAGATGCACCAGTCCTGGATGTTCTCCATCCAGTTGTAGTACACCTTGGTGAAGAAATCTGGCACGATCTGGATGCGTCCATCTTTGACAGCATCGAGGGCTTTTTTACCCATATCCTCAATTTTCACGAACCATTGTGTCGAGATCATCGGCTCGACGATCTCTCCGCCGCGCTGCGAACGTGGTACTTTGAGGGTGTAAGGTTCCTCTTTGATCACCAGACCGGCAGAACCCATGTCTGCCCAGAGCTGCTCGCGGGCATCGAAGCGGTCGAGACCGTTGTACTTGCCGCCTTCCTCATTTACTTTGGCTTCCCGATCGAGGATCGAGATGATCGGCAGCTTGTGACGCAGACCAATTTCGTAATCGTTGATGTCATGCCCTGGGGTGATCTTCAGGGCGCCGGTACCGAACTCGCGGTCGACGTATTCGTCGGCGATCACCGGGATTTCTCTGCCAAGGATTGGCACGATCACGGTTTTTCCAATCATCGATTGGAAGCGTTTGTCGTCCGGGTGCACACACACGGCGGTATCGCCGAGGATCGTCTCTGGGCGGGTGGTGGCAACCGGGATAAACTCATCCGAGTCTTTGAGCATGTATTTGAAGAAATACAGCTTGCCAGGTTCTTCAACATGGTCCACTTCCAGGTCTGAGACTGCTGTTTTTAATCCCGGAGACCAGTTGATCAGGCGCGGACCACGGTAGATCATCCCTTTGTTGTAGAGCTGCACGAAGGCATGTTTCACCGATTCGGAGAGACCTTCATCGAGGGTGAAGCGTTCGCGGTCCCAATCACAGGAAGCGCCTATGCGGCGAATCTGCTGGGAGATAATCCCGCCGTATTTATGCTTCCACTCCCAGGTGCGTTCCAGGAACTTCTCGCGGCCGAGCTCTTCCCGGGTGGTGCCCTCAGCCTGCAGCATCTTTTCAACTTGCAGTTGTGTGGCAATTCCGGCGTGGTCTGAGCCTGGGACCCATAAGGTTGGCTCGCCTTTCATGCGGTGATAGCGGATCATCAAATCTTCCATTGAAACAAATAGCGGGTGTCCGAGGTGCAGCTCACCGGTCACGTTGGGAGGCGGGATTGAAATTACGAAGGGTTTTATCGAGGGATCGTGCCCCGGTTGATTGGGGTCATTGGTTGGTTTGAAATAGCCGCTCTCTTCCCACATCTGATAGATGCGCTCTTCAGTATCTTCGAAATCATAAGTTTTTGGTAATTTAAATTCAGACATTTAGATTTACTCCTAATCGATTGATTGCTTTACTGACAAATAATTGCAAAGGCAGGCAACAGAGCAGTCAAACCGGGCTGGATCAGCCTGGTTTGACAAGCGGTCCTCATTTTTTACAGTTGGTAGTATTTTCAGTATCATCGTTTGCTCCAGACAAACAAAAAACGCCTTCTCCAAAAGAGGACGAAAGCGTTCGCGGTACCACCTCAATTCGCCAGCCATTGCTGAACTGGCGCACTCAATGTCCCGACCATCATCAGGACTTCGCTGTAACGGGCTCACCCGTGCCGGTCTACTACAGGGTATATCCTGGTTCTTCGGCATCCTTCCAGGCGACATTCAGCAGTGCACTAGCTCAGCGGGCTTCCAGCCAACGGCCCGGCTTCTCTGTTGGAGGGCACAGCCGCTTACTCCTCCTGGATCAGGATTGTAACGATATGAAATATTGCGCTGATTATACAGAACTTGAGGATCGTTGTCAATCAGAATCTCTCTGTTTGCAGGCGAATTATTGTGACGATCAAAATCGCGACCTTGCAATTTTGTAAGGTGTTGGCTATAATCAACACATCACTGAACGTCATCACCCTTTCTCTGCAGCCCATCACGGAAAATCTAATATCAGGAGGTTACAGTTATCGAGCTTTAGATTCGTACCGTTACCCACAAATCATTAGTTTATCTAAGATGGAGAGAAAGAATGAACAAGAAGATATTTTTCGTGCTAGTACTTGTGGTTGGTTTAATGATCGCAACAACTTCAGGATCATTTGCTAAGCAGGCTTCAGACTCAATTGGTGGAATTATCGATTTTGTTTCGGCTGGGGGTGGATCGCTTCATTTTGTTCCCACAGTAAAACTCGAACCCTTCAACTTTTCAGATTATCCAGATGCTTTTGAATATGGAATAGCTACCTGGGACAATGATGTGATTGACACTGAAAAGGTCGCAGAAGGAATCGATGGCGCAGGCGTGTATGTGGCTGTACTTGATACAGGACTTGCCGCAAATTGGCGTGATTATTTCCCTGAGGAGCGGATTGCTGTTGAATTAGGTCGTGGATTTACCGATTCAGGTGTGATGCGTGAAGACAAGACCGGTGTTTACGAGGCAAATGTGGTCGAATCAAACAACTTCATTGGCGAGCACCCTCATGGTACCCATGTTTCAAGCACGGTGATCGGTTACAGCTTCTACGGTACCCCGGTTCCCGGTGTGGCTCCGATGGCAACGATCATCCCAGTGAAAGTGCTGACCACTTATCCCGGGTTAAAAGCCACATTCGGCACCGATGCAGCTGTGGCTGCCGGGATTGAATATATCGGCGATCTGGCTGCGGCGATGCCTGAAAGCAGCTTTGTGATCAATATGAGCCTGGGTTCGTTATCGATCATTACCGACATTGAAGCCGACGCAATCGATTATGCGATCTCTCAAGGTGTGATCATTGTTGCTTCAGCCGGAAATAACGGCACTGCCGGCATGGGCTCTCCGGGATCATACGCTCCGGTGATTTCGGTTGGTGCAACTGGCTGGGCGTTTGATGGCGCTACTTGCTCGGGTGAGTGGGTGGCAGTAATTGAAGGCGGATGCTATTTAACAGGTGGTTTCTGGGATGAGGATGTCATGGAAGATAATTCCGCTTATGTCTCCTATGTCACTGACTTCAGCTCACGAGAGAATCCTGGGAATCCAGACCTGGGCGCTCAGGAATTAGATGTTTTGGCCCCCGGAAGCTGGGTAGTAGGACCTTATCCGCTTGGCGTCGGCCAGAGCCATCTCCCCTGGTGGTCCCAGGGTGTTGGCAATGGTGTTGCCGGTCAGTACTACTTTGTAGGTGGTACTTCGATGGCTTCCCCGCATGTTGCTGGCGTGGCTGCCCTGCTGATGCAGGCAGATCCGAGCCTGACCCAGGGAGACGTAGAAGCGCTGCTGCGTGCCACCACGGATGCAATTCCGTTCGCCGGTTGGGCGTATGTTGCTGATCCGGGATTAGGTATCACCGTCGTAGAATGGGGTTATGACGGCTTGGATGCTGTTGGCTATGGTTTAGTCCAGGCTGATGCCGCTGTCGATGGTGCCCTGACTCCCTAATTAAAAATTTAGATGATGATAAAAGCCCCTGGAATTTTCCAGGGGCTTTTTTTGATGACTATTTGCTTAGATCTAGCTGGAAACCTGATAATTGGGGGCCTCCTTGGTGATGATCACATCATGGGGATGGCTTTCGATTAAGCCCGCATTGGTGATCTGCACCAGCTTGGTTTTGGTCCTCAAATCGGATAACGAGGCCGCTCCGGCATATCCCATACTGGAGCGTAAACCGCCGATCAGTTGGAAGACGTAATCGGCAAGATGGCCTTTATAGGGCACCCGGCCTTCAATCCCCTCGGGGACCAGTTTGCTGCTGCCTGTACTGCTGGCGTAGCGGTCCTTCCCGTAGCCCTTCATTGCGCCCATGCTGCCCATCCCGCGGTATTCCTTGAAGCGGCGGCCTTCGTAGAGCACCACTTCCCCCGGAGATTCGTCCAGGCCAGCAAGCAGGCTGCCAACCATCACTGCCTGAGCGCCAGCGACAATTGCTTTGGGGATATCTCCGCTGAATTTGATCCCGCCATCTGCAATGATCGGGATGTTGTGTTCGGCAGCCGCCTGAGCACAGCTGTAAATCGCTGAGAGCTGCGGCATCCCGGCCCCGGCAACCACCCGGGTGGTGCAGATCGAGCCAGCGCCGACCCCAACTTTGATCACATTTGCCCCCGCTTCAATTAATGCGAGGGTGCCTTCAGCGGTGACCACGTTCCCGGCCGAGATTGGCAGTTCAGGCCAGCTGGCACGGATCGCTTTGACCGTCTCGATCACGCTGGCAGAATGTCCATGGGCGGTGTCAATCGCCACAAGATCAAGGCCATGGGCGACCATCAATTCGACGCGTTCAAGGGCGTCCTCGCCGACCCCTACTGCTGCTCCGGTTGCCAGGCGCTGCTGCGAATCGATTGTGGCATGGGGGAAATCTCGCGCTTTTTGAATATCTTTGACGGTGATCAACCCTTTGAGGATCTTGTCTTCATCTACCAGGGGCAGCTTTTCAATCCGGTGCTTCTGCAAGATATCTTTTGCATCTTCAAGGGAAATCCCGACCGGTGCGGAAACCAACTTCTCCTTTGGGGTCATGAATTGGTGAATTGGCAGGCCATAATCTGATTCCTGCACAAAGCGGATATCCCGGTTGGTGAGAATCCCTACGAGGACATCGCCATTTTTGGTAATCGGTACGCCGCTGATGTGGTAGGTGGACATGATTTTTTCCGCTTCCCCCAACGTGCTGTCTGGGGGCAGGGTGATCGGCTCAACGATCATCCCAGATTGCGACCGTTTGACCTTATCAACTTCGGCAGCCTGGTCTTCGGGTGAGAGGTTGCGGTGGATAATTGCCAGCCCGCCTTGCCGGGCGAGGGCGATTGCCAGCCTGGCTTCGGTTACGGTATCCATCGCCGCGGAGATCAGGGGGATATGCAGGCTGAGTTCAGGTGTGAGCTGCATAGAAGTATCTACATCACTGGGGAGCACCTGGCTGTATCCGGGGACGATGAGGACATCATCGAAGGTCAGGGCGGCTTCAGATTCGAATAATGCTTTGTTCATTTTCTCTCCTGTTTGATCGAATGCAGTTCGATGCCTGTTCAGGTATTTCTTGTTGGATGTTTCAATCTACCAACCACTGCTCGTATTTTGGTTTAGACTGCAGGATGCTGATTCCCCGTTCGGCGGCATTCCCTATGTGGGTAGAGGCATCCATCGCAGTGGTTAGTTCGGTTGTGTTGAGGTATTTCCCAAATTTTTGATGCCCAAGGACCAGCTTGAGCAGCGGGTTATCTTCACCTTGCTTGATCGCTTCCCAGGCCTGCATGGTCAGCTCGCGGATCTCTTCGTGCATCTCCTGGCGGTCAGCGCCTTTTTTGACAAGCGCAAGCAGTACCCGTTCGGTGGCAGCGAAAGGCCCATAAGTCTCCAGGTTTCTTTTTACCACTGTGTCGTTGATTACCAGACCAGAGACCAGTTTCTGCATCACTGTGAGGATTTCATCGGTGATCAGGAACGCCTCAGGGAGCAATGTGCGGCGGTTTGCGCTGTCGTCCAGGGTGCGCTCGAGGAGCGAATGGGCGGCGTTGTCCCAGGCAACACGCGGGAGCTGGGCAAGGGAGCGGCAGAGAGAATCTAATTTTTCGGCATTGATCGGGTTGCGTTTAAAAGGCATCGCTGACGAGCCGACCTGCTTGGCCCCAAATGGTTCAGCCCACTCGCCGAAGGGAGGGGACTGCAGGATGCGTAAATCGAAGGCGAACTTGTAGATCGAAGCGCCTAATCCTGCCAGCGCGCTGATCAGCCAATATTCCTGCTTGCGGGGGTAGGTTTGGGTAGCGATCGGGTAGAAGGGAAGCTTGAGCTTCTCGCTCAGACTGGTTTCAAAGGCTTCCAGGTTTTCCAGGCCGACCAGGTCTGCGTATGAAGCTGACGAACCGACCGCTCCCTTAAACCCCTTACCGCGATATCCCTGATATACTGCCTGAATTTGGTCCCAGTCTTCGTCAAGATCCTGGGCGTAAACCGCCAGCCGGTAGCCGATCGTGGTCGGTTCTGCGGGTTGGATGTGGGTGTGCGCCATCGTGGGCAGATCTGCGAACAGGCTGATCTTCTCAAAGAATTGAAGTTCTAGACCTGCGAGCTTGTCCAGTACGATTCGGAGGCCATCGCGAATGCGCAAGGCGTCAGCGTTGTCCTCAATATCCATCGAGGTGGCGCCGAGGTGGATGATCCCTCCACCGACGGGGCACTGCTCGGCATAGGTTTTGATCTCCGCCATCAGGTCGTGGTGGATTTCCGCTTCAATTTCCAGCGCTCGTTCGAGGTCAACCTGGTCGAGATGATCAGCCAGGTCTGCGACTTGGTCTGCATTTACCAGCCCATAATCTGCCTGGACTTCTGCCAGGGCGAGCCATATTTTTCTCCAGAGCAGGTGCTTGT
This sequence comes from Chloroflexota bacterium, assembly GCA_039714215.1. Classification (GTDB taxonomy): domain Bacteria; phylum Chloroflexota; class Anaerolineae; order Anaerolineales; family UBA11579; genus UBA11579. The sequence continues at coordinate 6,916 of JBDLJU010000127.1, forward strand.
TGTGCTCACTCCAGATTGCTCGCATTTGCTCGCTCCCGTAGCGCCATGAATAGGGGGATAGGTAGTTTTTATGGTCCATGTTAGCCAGCCTCTACTTGTCTAGACAATTATTGGATTATACACGAAAATCAAATTGCGTAATCATATTTTATCAAATCCAATAGTTTTTTGCTGTTGTTGTGGATCAATTGCTGTCAAGCTGCTCCACAATCTGTTTTACTAACCCTGGTCCCTGGTAAATTAACCCGGTGTAGAGCTGCACCAGGTCAGCGCCAGCCTTGATTTTCGCCTCAGCATCCTCTGGGCTGTGAATCCCTCCAACGCCAAAGATTGGGAAATCATCACTGGCCTGCCTTCTGATCTGCTGAATGACTTGTAGAGATCTGCTGGCCAGGGGCTGACCGCTGAGTCCTCCGGTTTCAGCTGCACGCGGGGAGTGTATTCCGTCCCTGGCGATAGTCGTATTGGTGGCAATGATCCCGTCAATCTGGATGGAGAGCACGGTATCCACAATTTGGCTGAGTTCTGTATCGCTCAGATCAGGCGCGAGCTTGACCAATAGGGGGAGCTTTTTCCCGAACTGACCTTCGCTCATTTTGCGTTGATGATCTGCCTTTTCGAGCAGCCTACCTAAATATTCCTGATGCTGCAGCTGGCGCAGCCCGACAGTGTTCGGCGAACTGATATTGATCACCAGGTAATCCGCAAGCGGGGCGAACTTTTCGATCAAGAACAGGTAATCATTAACTGCTTCATCCAGTGGGGTATCCTTGTTTTTTCCGAGGTTAACTCCGAGGACCAAGCCAGGGGGTTTGTCCAGGCGGGACAGCTGGTTTGCGACATATTCAGCGCCTTTGCCGGGGAATCCCATGCGGTTGATCAAAGCTTTGTCCTCGGGAAGTCGAAATATCCGCGGTTTGGGATTGCCCGGCTGCGGCCGGGGTGTGACCGTGCCGACCTCGATATGCCCAAATCCCAAGGCTGCCAGGCAGGCGACTGCTTCTCCGTCCTTGTCGTACCCGGCAGCTAACCCAACCTGGTTCAGAAATTCCAACCCGAAGAGATGCTTTGAGGACTGAGGGTGTGGTTTGTATATCCTGGTCAATACCTTCATGATCCCCTGTAGTTTCCCGGCAGTCCGAAGCAGGCGAAGTGTGCCTTGATGGACCGCCTCGGGGGGTAGGGCAAACAGCATAGGGCGGAAGAAATTTTTATACATCCGGTTATCCTGCATTGCTTGCATTGATGAATTTCTCGACAGCTATTTGCTGCTCAGGATTGATAAATTCTTTCTCCAATAAAATTTTAGCAAGCTGGCTGAGGGTAAATACCGCGTGGAGCTGCAGCCCAGCTTTTCTCAGGGTTTCTGCCGCGCCAGATTCACGGTCAATCAGTACGATGATGTCTTTGACCTGCAGGCCGGCTGCGGTCAGCTTTTCAATCACCTCAAATTTGCTACTCCCCGTGGTGGTGAGGTCATCGACTACCGCAACCTGTTCTCCCCGCTGATGTTCGCCTTCGATCACCGCTTTTGTACCGTAATCCTTGGCCTCCTTGCGGGGGTAGATCATCGGCCAATTTCCCTGCAGGCTGGTCGCAGTGCAAATCGGCATTGCTGCGTAGGGGATCGCTACCAGGCGGTCAAAAGTTAGGTTTTCTAAGATCGACCGGTAAGCGCTGGCGACCTGGAAGAGCAGTTGGGGGTGGCTGGCGAGCTGGCGCAGATCGATATAGATGGGCGATTTCAGACCTGATTTGAGAGTGAACTCACCAAATTTAACACAGCCAGCTTGATATAAGTCTTCGGCGAGTTTGGAAAATTCCATTGCATTTTGTTTATTCCCTGCCAGCGATTTGCTGCGGACGGCATTGATCTGTTCGTTGAGTTCCATTGCCGCCTGACGCCGGTCTTTTGCCTGGGAGATTCCCCGCGAAACCGGGAAAATCAAACCTGTACCATCTGCACGCAGACCGTGTTTTAATGCC
>JBDLJU010000128.1:0-8896 GCA_039714215.1 Chloroflexota bacterium
CTGTTCGGGTGGAACTGCACGGCACTGCGCTGACCCAGTCGCCGCCCCGGTAGGCCAACCAGGAGGTCCCCAATGAGCGAATCGCCGAGAGGCGGGTGCCGCGGCTGCTGTTTCCCCCGCTGAGGGCGTAGATCACATCGATAGCGTCCAATTGAGACCCAAGCTGTTCAGCAAGCAGGGCAGCCGCGCAATCGGCGAAGGCGATTTCAAACCCGCAGGCGGGTACAATCGCAGCTTGATTGCTGACCGCCAATTGGTGGTAGCTCTGCATCCGGTGAACGAATCCGAGCTCGTTGGTCGTATCCAGGTAGTGTGCGCCGTGGATCGCGGCAAGGGCGACTACTGGCTCACCGAGGTCAGTGAAAGGTCCGGCGCAATTGATCAGCACCCGGGTATTTTTGAATAATGCGGGTAGGGTGGAGGGGATGGTCGCATCCGCGGTATTGATTTCAGTCTTGTAGGGAAGTTCGGAGGCGAGCTGTTTGAGTTTCTCCAGTGAGCGTCCTGCCAGGCGAATGCTGCCCGCAGGCAGGCTCAAACTCGCCAGTTGGTGGGCGATCAATCTGCCGGTATATCCTGTCGCGCCAAAGAGGGTAATCATTTCAGCTGAGTTCCAACTGCTCAGTGAGCCAGACGAGATGTTCGTCCGCAGCAGTATGGTTTAATTCGTGCCTGGCCTGGTCCCAGTGGAACTCGATGTCATCTTCCTGCCGCGACTGCACCCCCCGGATACCCCGCGGGTGGCGGTGGTCGTAATCAAATTTATCTTTGAAGGACATGGCTGCTCCTTTAGCGCGGTTCAGGTCTCTTCTGAGCAGAGCGAGAAAGTCACCGTGTGGACCTGGAAGGTATTTCGACAGTGCTGACCAGGATGGAAAGAAAGATCAGAAATCCACCCAAAGCCTGCATCGGGATGAACGCTTCTCTACCCACTGTCCAGGCAATCCCTGCGCCAAAAACCGGCTCGAGGGCAAAGATCAGTGAAACCTTGATCGGGGAGGTGATTTGTTGGGCTTTGAATTGGATCACATAAGCGGTGAGGGAGGGAAACACGGCTAAAAAGATCACGCTGCCAAGTGCGTACGTTGATTCGACTGAGAAATCCAGATTGAAAATAAACATCGTCATCAGACTGATCAACCCAACCACAAAAAATTGCTGAAAAGCGAAGATGTAGGGATCGATCTTTGTGGAAATGAATTTGTCGGAGAACATGATATGGCAGGTATAGGTAAATGCCGCACTGAGCGTGATCAAATCACCGGCGTTGATTTGGGTCAGTCCGCCGGTGAGCAGCCATAATCCCGCCAGTGAGATAACCACCGCAACCCATTGGGCGGGACGTGGTTTTCGTTTGAGGATCAGGATTGATAAGAAAGGGATGAAAGCAATAAAGAGACCGGTGATAAAAGCAGAATTCGATGCAGTGGTGATCCCCAGGCCGATCGTCTGGGGGATATAGAGAAAGAACAGTACGGTGCCCAGCAGCAGCCCTTTGGGCCAATCTTGCAGCAGGTTCTTTTTGGAGATTAAGAGGAAAATCCCTAAGATCAGGGCGGCCAGTAAAAAGCGATATGCCACCAGGGTGACCGGGTGAATCCCCGCCAGGCTGTTTTTGACCAGCAGGAAGGTAGAACCCCAGATTGCCGCGGCATAAACCAGGCCGAGGTCGGCGAGAAATGTTTTTGGTGATTTTGTTGGCGTTTGATCGCTCATACCAGAGTAGTATACGCTATTTTGAAAAAAATGAATCTGAGGAAACTCCACAGGTATAGCCAGGTATTTCTGACCCTTTTGGTAACCAGCCTGAGCTGTGATTAAATTATGCTTGCTATAGATCAGTTTGCTTCATACCCGCAATTCGATTGCCCCTTCAGGGCACTGCAGCCCGCAGGCACCGCAGGCGATACAGCGCTCAGCGTGGACGTAGATTACCTTGCCCAGCGCTTGATCGGCCTCCCAGCAGCCAACCGGGCAAACCTGCAGGCACTCCCACACGCCGGTGCATTTTTCGGGATCAAAATATATTCTGAGCTTTTTCAGGGTGAGGGCCAGCTCAAGATGCTCCATGATCAGGTCTCTGATTGAGGGGTTCGTGATTTGGTCTTCCATGATCAGTTCCATCCCAGGGTTGCTGGCACCAGGAAGTAGATCAACCCTAAAACGATCGCGATGATCCCTTCGGCGATCCAGTTGGCCTGCTCACCGCGCATTAAAGGCGAACATCCTTGCAGCTCCGCCGCAGTGAACACGGATAATCCGACCAGGCCAACTCCCCAGTTGAACTCGGTTTGCAGGCTTGCAGGCGGACCGAGCAGGGAATAGACCAGATAACCCGCCAGCACGATCAGCGATAAGGGCAGGCTTTTTACCAGGCCATCTTTACCAGGGATCCAGGGTAAGAAGATCGCATAGAACAATCCGATTCCCACCAGGGCAAGCGTGACTGGCCAGAAGTTCTCCCGCCAAAAGAAGAGCACCGGCAGCAGGATGATCAGCGCATAGAAGCTCAGTACTGCGGTGAGCATTTCCAGGCGGTCGAGCAGGGGGAAGCGCACCAGGCGCATATCTTCAGTTTTCTGACCCTGCCGATCAAGATAGCCGGGGATATCCTCTGCACGCACCGGACCCCAGGTGACTTCACAGCCGGTGGCTTCCCTGATCTTCCAGCCATCCACCCCGTTGGCGGCAAGCTGCGGCAGGATCATTGTTTTATGGCTGACCACCTTGTCCAATCTCGCAGTTTTTATTGCCGAGATGACTTTTTCCGCAGAGAAATAGCCTGCCCCGGCGCTGCACCACACATTGATCCCGGCAGTATCAACCACCAGCACCCAGGCGTTCAGCTTCCCATCGATTGCTTTGACCAACCTGCGTACGGTCAGGTCGTAGTTGCCGGTCACCAGCACCGCGGACTGCGCATCCGGCTGACCGACTGCATACAACCCTGCTTTGGTTTTGGGGTAGGGTGGCATGATCCGGAAGAACAGTTCCAGGAGGTCTTTAAATAAGGTCAACAGCGAGGGCGCGTGATGCAGCCTGCCCACCAGCTGGTGAAACTCCACCGGAACTGATCCGGGTTGAGCTTCGAAGATGGTCAGACTGGACCCCAGGTAACTGGAAATTAATTGTGTGTTGTAACCGGCCTTGGAGAAGATCGCCCGGGTATCTGCAAGCGGCTGAGAGAAAATCGTGCGGGTCAGCAGCCAGGTGAGCACGGTAAGGGCGCCGCGTCTGAGCTTGTAGAGAGAGCGGTTAAACCAACTTTTCGGCAGGCTTTCATCGACGATCACGACTTTTCCATTGGGGGTGAGCAACTGGGGGAAGGTTTGGAGCAGGTAACGCTGTAGCTCGGGCTGCAGTGCGCTGAAGACCATCGAGCAGATGATCAGGTCGAAAGATTGGGGCTCAAAGACCTCGTCGATCATCGCCGCGTCGAGCTGGTGAAATCTGACCTGTTGATCTAATTCGGCTGCCTGGATTTTCTCTTCTGCCTCATCCAGCATCCCGGGAGAGGCGTCGACTGCTGAAACCTGTGCCCCCGCGGCGGCGATCATTCTGGTCAGCTCGCCGGTGCCGCTGCCGAGGTCGAGTACCTGGTTTCCTGGCTTAACATATTCGGCAGCAATTTTTTCGCGGATTCGCGTGATCCGGCCAAGCGTGATCAACCGGATGCCGCGCTCGTAATCCTTCGGATTGGTTTCCAGCCACTTCATAAAAACCGTTGCCATAATTTTTTCCCTGATTCACTGAAGGTCCTGCTTGATTCCATTGTACACTATTGCGGTTCTTGGCTGAATCCGATAGCACCAATTTACTGGTTGGAGCTTTTCAAAAAATAGGATAGGATAAGATTGGTTGTAGATTGAGCATTTATTGCCGGAGTTTCCCTTCAGCTGATGAAAACCTGGCTATCATAAAAAAATGATATGGATAGGAATGAGAATTGACAGTATACACAGTAGATAATCAAGAAATTCATGTGGTTGAGGAAGGTTCCCCAAACCGTCAAAAGGTGTTTTTGATCCACGGCTGGTCGAGCTCTTCTTTTGCAATGTCACCACTCTCAAAATTGTTGAGCCAGCGTTTTCACTGCATTTCGGTAGATTTACCGGGTTTTGGTAATTCTCCCCGCTTTGAAGGAAAAACGACGATAGACCGCTATACAGACCTGATCATCGGTTTAATTGAGAAGATCAGCGATGGGCCGGTGGTCTTGGTCGGACACTCGATGGGAGGAATGATTTCCGTAACGGTGGCAATCAAGGAGCCGGTGCTGGTTGAGCGGATGGTGCTGATCGCGCCAACGCTGACCGGAAAACTCTCGACAATGATCAACACGATGATCACCCCGATCAACATCATCGAGCGTTTTGGTTTAGGGTCGCTGCTTGTCTCTGTGATCGAACGTATTTACGTTGGGATCACCGACCGGCTGATGCGCCCGGTATCTTTCGCAGACCGTACAGGAATCACGGAAGACGATTACAGCCGTCTGCGCGAGGACGCGCGCCATCCCGGGCAGGGCAGGGTGCGTGCCGAGTGTTTCTTCGCCATGCGGGAGCATGACCTCAGCGGAAAATTGGGCGAAATTGAAACTCCGGCGTTGGTGATCTGGGGAGCGGAGGATAACACCGTTCCCCTGCGCGATGCCGGTGTGTTGGAAGATGAGTGGCCCGATACTGACCTGCGCATCCTGCCGATGGCGGGGCACTGGCCGCAATTTGAAAGCCCGGTGGTCACCCGGCGCCTGGTGGCTTCTTACCTGGGGCTGCCGATGCTGAGCGATTCACTGCATGCACCTGTGGGTGACCACGAACTGGTCAAGGTCAGAGAAATCTCCATTTTCTTGGCGCATTCAAGTATCGGTAAAGGGATGAACCTTGCCCAACGCACCCGCCTGGCTGCCCAGCTCCGCCCGTATTCTTTCCCGCCATACCGGAATATCGTTAACCAAAATGACGACTCCCAGGAAATGTATGTCGTGCAGAGCGGATCGGTGGAAGTGTGGTCAGACCCGGATGAGCCTGGGGACGCACCCAAGCAGCCCCGCCGGGTTGCCAGCCTGAAACCGGGGGATATGACCGGCGAGCTGGCAATGCTCGACCAGGGCTTACGCACCGCAGACTTGATCTCCGGCCCAGAAGGCGCAGGAGTGCTCGGGTTGACCAGGGAGCGCCTGCTGGCTCTCCTGGAAGATGACCCCGAATTGGGCAGCGCACTGCTGTGGAATATCGCCATGGCGATGTCCGGCCGCGTGCGCTTCATCCTCTGGCAGCTGGACCGTTCGCAGCAGCGCGCCCGCGCCGAACAACAGGAATGGGAAGCCGAGCGCGACCGGCAGCAGGACGCCAACAAAACTACTCAAAGATTCACAACTTGATATTTTTCCGGGTTTTAGGATAGAATCAGCTTATGTTCAAACCTGACTCTGGGATCAACCGCCGGGATTTCTTAAAGTTGGGGGGATTGGCTTTAGGAAGCCTGGCATTCTCAAATGATTTCCCGCCTGATTTGTGGCAGTACGAACCCGCCAAACTGGGTCGCGTGAGCTATCACTCGATCAGCGTGTTCAATGCGCCTGAAGTAAATGCCCGCCAGGTGGCGTACCGCTTCCGTGATACGCTCCTGAACTTATATGAAGAGCTGATCATGGACAGCGGGCCGATCTACAACCCGCGCTGGTACCGGGTGTGGGGTGGGTATGTGCACAGCGCCTACGTGCAGCCTGTGGGCGTGCGTCTGAATGCTGCGGTGGAGAGCGTTTCCTCTGCCGGGATGCTGACAGAGCTCTCCGTGCCGTATTCCCAGCCCTACAACTACTCCAGTGAGGACGGCTGGCAGGCTAATCCCGGATTTTACCTCTACGACCAATCCACCCACTGGGTCACCGACCTGGTCACGGGGCCGGATGGCTTCCCCTGGTACGAGATCACTGACGAACTGTGGTCAGGGTTCAAGTATTTTGTCCCCGCGGCGCATTTACGCCCGTACCAGCCGGAAGAATTGGCCCCAATCTCACCTGAGGTAGACCCGGCAGACAAATGGATTGAGGTTTCACTCTCCCGCCAGTGGCTGACCGCCTATGAGGGCTTTACCGAGGTCTTTGGCACCCGAATTTCCTCCGGGGTCAACCGCAGTGTGGCGCCCGGTCAGCTGCAGACCAAAACCCCGCTGGGTCGGCATTACCTGTATTCCAAGATGCCTTCCAAGCATATGGGGCAGACCCGCCTGGCGGATGATATCGATGATCCCTCGCTGCCTGGGGTGCCCTGGACGGCGTTTTTCGCTACCGGCGGCTATGCTTTCCACGGAGCCTACTGGCACCAGAACTACGGTGCGCAAATGAGCCGGGGATGCGTCAATATGCGCCCGGAAGATGCCCGCTGGTTGTTCCGCTGGACCAACCCGGTGTGGGACCCCTTAGGCTTGATTGACCAGAGCGATTGGGAGGTGCGCGATCAAGGAACCCGGGTTGAAGTGATCGATTGAAGTAAAGATTCAATTTAATAATTACAAGGAGAAACCTCCTTATAATTATCCCAGAATAAAAATATGAATAACAAAGATAAGAGAGACCGGTTTTAACCAGGTCTCTTTTTTGATCGAACGAAGTTCTATAAAAAAAATCTCAGGGAGCATGCTCCCTGAGATTTTAGGATACTGAGAGTTGATTGTGACGATTATTTAGGGGCCACAGCCAATCGTGTCATTAAAGGTGAAGTAAGAAGATTTGCTCCAGTTGCCGTGGTTGTCCTGGGCTTCAAACTTGAACTGGATGACCAGTGGGAACTTATACCCGGTTGTATCGATTGGGAAGTTGGTGATCCCATAATCATCTCCACCAAGAGGGGCGAGGGTGACCGTTGTGGAGAAGGAGACACCATCGAAATCGGTGAAGGTGTACCACATCTTCACCGCGTTGATCCCATTCAGGTCCGTGACGGTCACGATGTAATCGTTTTTGCACAACTTCGCGTCGGTAATATCAAGCTCTGAAACCTGGAACCCGGTAAACAGGGTTGGGGCACCGCAGTTAATCGGGTCAGTGAACGTGTAAGCACCAGCGTCAGGCCAGTAGCTGATCACGCCGCCGCCGTCTTTGACTGCAAAGCGGTACTTGACTATATCTCCGAGTGCAGTATAGGAGGGGATTGCGAACATTGCTTCGTACTTCCCGCCGCCTACATGGCTGAGCAGCTTGTATTCGCCCGCGCCAATCGCTGTGCTCCAATCCGGGATCTTGCCGTCAAGGTTGTATATCATTTTGACTTCCTTGACCACGTCCGCATCGGTGACGGTGATTGAGTATTTTACTTTGCACACGTTCTGAGGCGGGGCAATGGTATCCACCAGGGTGGTTCCGTCAGGGCCAATATGCCCGCTGAACACGGATGGTGAATTGGTCGGAATCGGCACCGCTGTCGGAGCTGCCGGTTTCGGTGTGCTGGTCGGTACCGGAGTATTGGTCTTGGTTGGGATCGGAGTGATCGTCGGCACATTGGGAACAAAGAGGCTCTCCCCAACGATGATCACGGTCGAATCACCACGGCAGTTGGCGTATTTAATATCGCCAATCGTGGTGCTGTAAGCTTTGGCAAGCGATTCCATCGTCTCGCCGCTTAAAACCGTGTGGGTCACCCAATCTGCGGGTGGACCGCAGTCCACCGCGGTGGGGGTGATTGTCGGTTCTTTGGTGTTGATCACGATCGGTGTCGAGGTCGGTCGTTTGGTCGCTGCGGGCTGCTCAAGGATTTCGTTGGCAGCCACAGTGGCGGTCAGTTCCATCAGCACTTTGGTGGCTTCCGGGTTTTCCTCAACCCACAGATCAACGTCTTCATCAGACATCTTTCCGGATGTGGGTGGGAGGTCGATCCCTGAACTTGAGGCGGATTGACCGGCAACCATATTGACGACACCATACTCATTCTCGAGTTCACAAAGCCCTTCAAGGCAGGTGACCACCGTTTCTTGGCTTTCGGGGAGCACCCAGACATGCAGATAAGAGCCGCGCACAGAAGCCAACCCGGCTGGGGTATCGACTTCGACTTCGCCGCCGTTGAGGATCACCCACAAACGGCCGACTTCGAGGCTTAATCTGGTGAGTACGCCATCATCGGTGTTTTCCATGGTTTCAAAGGTGAAGTTGGAGAGTGGGCTGAGGCGGATGATTGTGCCGGTTGAAAGGTCGATCCGGGCACGCCCGTCCTCATGGGTGAGCACCTGGTCTTGGTTGGCAAGTTCTTCCCCGACGACGGCGTCATTATAGACTCCCTCGACGGCTTTCAGGACTTGCACAGTCCCGCTGATCTCAAAAATCGTGGCGCTTAGCGGGCCTTGATTTTCAGCACCGGCGCTATCCCCCCCGGCTCCTGATCCTGCACACACAATGGTGACAGCGGCGATGATGATCAGGAGGATACTTAGTTTAACTCTCTTCGATAAGGTATCCATAGAAAAATCCTTTAATCCAAATAATTTAATATTCTCCTCAGGCGGTATGCCGAAGGTCGGCACATTTTCCACTTCTATTGTATTATATAAAATCTAAATGTGGTAAGGAATGGGAAAAAAGTTTAGTATCTGCCTGGTTTTCGATAAAAAACCTTACAGTTTTGTTAGGAAGCAACCAGGGAGCTGGTAATTTGGTCGATTTTGGTAATTTTTTGCAAAATGTGTACCCAAAAACTGCCTGTGGGGTTCTAATTCGCGATGACTGTTAGTAGGGTAAAATTACACATCCCTTAAATTTCTGGAGGAGTAAATGGAAGAGCAAACCTACAAAAAGAGAATCAATGCCTGGGTGATGTACGACTGGGCGAACTCGGCTTTTGCCACCACAGTGATGGCTGGTTTCATGCCGGTATACTTTGCCGCGATGGCCACCGAGTCGGGG
>JBDLJU010000129.1:0-8886 GCA_039714215.1 Chloroflexota bacterium
GCTGTATCTTCTCTGCCAGTAGAAGGCCAATACTTACCAGAGACTGCAGATCTGATGGGAAACCATCCCTGGAAACCCGAGACAAAAATGCCATGGGATAAGATCAAGCCAATCTGGGAGTCTTATTGGGACTTAGAAAAACCATTGTTGGTAGAGAAAAGCCCTCCCAACCTGATGAGAGCACCGGAAATCGTTAAGTACTTTTACCCAGTTTATTTCCTGATCATGGTGCGAAACCCATATGCCCTTTGTGAAGGCTTTATGAGGCGTACCGGCGATAATCCCAGAAGGGCGGCCAAAAAAACAATCAAGCTGCTTAAGAGACAGGCTGAAAATGCGAGGACGCTGGAGAATTCAATCAGCTTCACCTATGAAGACCTAACCAATAACCCTAAAAAAATAGTCGAGAAGATCGAAGCATTCATCCCACAGCTTGGCAGTCTGGACCATCAAGGGGAATTTAAAGTTCACTCGATTGATGGCATGGTTACGCGAGAAATTGTTAACTTTAACCAGAAAAAAATCAATAACCTCTCTCCAAAACACTTTGATGTAATCAACAAAATTTTTAAGAAAAACCTGGAAGCGCTTGATCATTGGGGATACAAATTGTATATTCCCCCCAGGAATCATTTGATCACATTTTTGATCACCAGGGCGCGGGTGTTCATTCCCACTCTCAGGATGAGGACTGCAAAAAAAATAAAATCTTTGCTCAATAAATGACAGTAGGGTTTTGGGAATAACCCAAAAAGTCGAAATGGATTCTTTCCAGTTGAGTTATGACCGTAGAGCAGGATTGCCAGTATAATCAAATTACAATCTATTCTTGCATGGATCACGTAAAAGGAGTACCAGATGACAGAACATAATCATCAGATTGCAGACGAGCAACAGCGGATGCAGGCCCTGTTGGAAAATATCAGCGCTTACATTGAACAGTACCACGGCGGGTGGGTGAAATTGGTTTCATTTGAAAACAACGAGCTGAAAGTAGAGCTGGGCGGCGCCTGCAGCGGCTGCCCGCTGACCGATACCACCCTGCAGGGTTGGGTCGCCGGCACAGTGCGCCAGTTCTTCCCAGAGGTAGAGAAGATTGAAGCAATTTAACGCTGGGGTCAAATTTTAATTAAAGACTCAAAGACAGACACCTTTGAGTCTTTTTTGTATCGAACATCGTTCGATTAATCAAAAACGCCCGAATTTTAATAATTCGGGCGCTGAAAGTAAGTAAAGTTTGCTTACATGAACATTTGAATTGCCACCAGGGTGAGAAACATCACAGCAATTATGATCACCCCGAGATTAATCGCACGGTCATCTCTCCGCTGAATTCCCCAAACCGCAGCAGCGATTGCTGCCGATGGGAAGATCATCCCAGCGATGTAGAAAGTCACCTCCAGGCTGTTGGGGGTGAACATCGAGAACACAAATTCTCCCAGAACTTGATCGAAGATAAAGATGATCACTGCAAACCACAAAATAAAAGGTGGAACCAGTAATATGATTCCAAGCTTCGTGTGTGACTTAAGCGAAAGATGGTTTTGTTGAGCGGACTCTGGTTCAAAATCAGGCAGGTTGGTTTTGTTCATGGGTAAATTGTATTCAAGACGGGTTCATAGCTGCAGATGCAGCCCCCAGGGCGGGAACACCCCTTGACCGGCAGCACCGGAATTTTGTCAGTTTTTCGATAAACGCCTTGCAGGCTGAGGCCTTTTCGACAGTCGTGGGGGGAAGCCACCCGGATGCTCGCGACCCGCGAGTTGGCTTTAAGGCGGGCCAATGATTCGGCATTTCTTTCTGTTTGCGCTGCAGTGCGATCTCCCATGTAAGATCCTCCTCGAAAAAACTTCAATCTCATCATTATTATAATCTTAACTTTTGCTCTGGCAATCTCAAATCTGGCAAATCCGTCATTTCAAACTTGATAGGTGGCAGCCTAATCAAAGGTCCAAAATGCGAGGTTATCAAAAATCACGCTGAACGGTTCGGTATTCTCGGTGTTGATCGAAAAGCCGAAACGGCCAGCAGCGCGGTAGTTGGTGTCTTCTAATCCGGCGATACCGACCCCGTTGACATAGATCACAAGGAGCTTGTTCTGCGCCCAAATCCCCAACCGGTTGATCTGGTTCGGGCCAGCATTGATCGCATCGTGGGAGAAACCTCCGGCCAGGGTTTGCAGACCGCTGGGGCTGAAAGCCACCAGGCGGTAGCCGCCATCACAGAACAGCTCGAAGCGGTAGCCTTGATTGGCATCCGGAGAGCGGAAAACCAGACCATAGCTGTCTTTTCCGGAGCAGGTTTGCGGGCTGAGCACTGTGGTCTCCAGGTAGAAATTGGTGACCGATGGCCAGGACAATGCCCAGGTGGGACCGTTGCCAGCCTCGAACAATGTATAGCGAAGCTGCCCGCCGCTGATTTCCATTTTGGCGCGAGTGGTTTCGAATAAGCTCCAGTTGTCGGTGGTATCAAAGCTGTCCGACCAATCTGGTTCACCCCAGGATGCGGCCGGGTCCTCCGGGCTGCGCTCTGGCGCCGCGGGTAAGGTGGGAGTGACAAACAAGGTCCCGGTGGGCTCAAGGGTCACCGGCAGGGTCGCTGTCTGGGGTGGAGTGATCGTTGGGGTCGAGGTGCGCGCCGATAAGCCCGTGGGGAGACCAGTTGGGAAGTTGGGCGTGGCGGCCTTGGCGGTAATCACCGCTTCGGCGACGAGGGTCTCCAAACCGATCTGCTCTCCGGGTGGAGCAGTGTTATTTTCCCCAGAGGTACAACCAGCCAGCAGCGCTGAAAAAATCAGCGCTGCCAGCCAGAAAAATAGCCTCGGTATTGCTTTAGGGGAGCAGCCAGTACGCGGCATTGTCAAAGGTAATCACCAAATCGCTGGTTTCAGGTGAGGAGGCAGCCAGGCCGAAGCGGCCTTTGCTGGTGTAGAGTGCATCATTGGTTTCATCAACTTTGACGCCGTTGATGTAGAGGGTGATATGGTTGCCATTGACCATCACGCCCAGGCGGTTGATCTGGTTTGGGCCGACTAAAATCGCCGGATCGGTGTGCCAGCTGACCAGCACGACGGTATTGGTGCCGTCAAAAGAAGTCAGCCGGTAGCTGCCGTCACAGGATACCCGGTAGACATAGCCTTCATTGTTTTTACCGGCTGGGGAACCGAAGATCAAGCCGCCGCTGTCTTTACCGGCACACACCGCGGGCATCTGCACATTGATCTCGAGGTAATAGTCCTCAATTTCTTCAGCGGCAAAAGCCCAGATCGGCCAGGAGAAATTCTGGTAGAAGCGGAAGTAGTACTTGCCGTTGGCAACCTCGGTTTTATCTGATGCAGAGGTGTAGGTGTGCCAGGGATATTCCTTATTGAACTTATGGGTCCAATCTGGAGAGCCGAGCGATACGGCCGGGTCACCCGCGGGTGAAGTGGGCGTTGGCTGCGGGGTGTTGGTCGCCGTTGGGGCAGGTGTGTTGGTCGGTAGTGGTGTGTTTGTCGGGGACTGTGGTGCAGGTGTATCTCCATCCTGCACCGGGGGCTGTCCGCCGTTATCGCCGCCATTGGCGGGCTGATTGGCCTCTTGGCTGGCCTTTTGGTTCGCCACCGCCACGGTTTGGGCAATCAAGATGGAGAGGTCATTGCCGTCTCCACCGCTGTCCTGGGTAAATTCCAGTCCGGGTATCGTGCAGGCCAACATCAAAAACAGCAGCACGATCATGATTGTAAGCACTTTAATTTTTGGTCTCATTTCATTCCTCCTTAAGGAGTGAAGGTGATCGTGAAAAATTCTCCATTTCAATTTGATCTAAAATTTCGATAAACTGCTCGGCTTGCTCGGCGGTCAGCAGCCGGCGGCGGATTTCGTTGGGCAGCGGGTAAGGGCTGAGATAGCGGGTGGTGTGCTTGCGGAATAAGACCAGGCCGCGCTCGTCGCCGTAAAAATCTAAACTGCGGGCCAGGTGATTGAGCATTGTCTCCCGCACCATTTCAGGGGTGACCTGCTCGCGGTCATATCCCTGGAAGATCCATGGGTTGCCGATTGACGCCCGCCCGATCATCACCGCGTCGCAGCCGGTGTGCGCCTGCATGCGGGCAATGTCGGCGACAGTCTTGACATCTCCATTGCCGATCACCGGGATCGAAACCGCCTGCTTGACCTCGGCAATCGGGTCCCAATTGGCTTCCCCGCCGTAACCCTGCATACGGGTGCGGCCGTGGATCGCCACCAGCTGACCGCCGTTGTCCTCGATGATCTTGGAAATCTCAAGGTAGTTGAGGTTATCCTCGTCCCAGCCAATCCGAATCTTGCCGGTAACCGGGATTTCAAGCTCGCTGCTCAGCGTGCTGAATATTTGGGCAATTTTTTCGGGTGTTCGCAGCAGTCCGGCCCCTGCGCCGCGCCCCGAAATCTTCTTCTCCGAGCAGCCCATGTTAATATCGATGATGTCGGGTTTGTGGGGCTCCAGCAGGCGGACTGCTTGCAGAATACGCTCCGGGTCCTCGTCGTAGAGCTGAAAAGCAACTGGGCGTTCGAACTCTTCGTAGACCAACCTCGGCGGTAAATGTCGCTTGCGGCCGATGAGCACATCGTTGGCGTTGATGAATTCGGTATACGACATCGCCGAACCGAGCTGGCGGCACAGCCCGCGGAAAGGCAGGTCGGAATAGCCGTCCATCGGCGAGAGAATCGTTTCGCCATAGACCGGGATGCTGCCAATCGTGAAGGTCGGGTCGGGTGAATTCATCATTTGTATTATACAGGGCAGATAGTGGTTAGTCGATAGTGGTTGGTCTGTAGTCCATGGTCTTTAGTCGTTAGTCAAGAAGATGGGATTTTGTGTAATTTAGACTATAATACTCCAAAATTGTGCGATGAGAAAGACCTGGCAGGTTTATTACGATACTTAGATCTGTAATTCTGTAGTATCCGACCAAAATTTATCTATGAGGCTGCAGGTAAACCTGCCAGGTCTCGACGGATAAGGAGCAACCTGATGCAATCGAAAGCCGCCACAGTAAACGAATACCTTCAAGAACTGTCTCCCGAGCGCCGCGAGCAAATTGAAGCGGTGCGGGGGGTGATCCTGGAGAATCTCCCAGAAGGCTACGAGGAGGTAATCAATTGGGGGATGATCGCCTATCAGGTGCCGCTGGAAGTCTACCCCGATACCTACAACAAAAAACCGCTGATGTATGCCGCCCTGGCATCGCAGAAAAACCACATGGCGGTCTACCTCACCGGGATATACATGGACGACAAAGCCCGCGAAGAATTCGAAGCTGCCTACCGGGCGACGGGCAAACGCTACGATGTCGGCAAGTCGTGTGTGCGTTTTAGAAAATTGGAAAACCTTCCCCTCCCGTTGATTGGAGAATCGATTGCGGCGATGCCGATGGATGCGTATGTTGAACGGGTTAAAGGGGTGCATTCCTCGCGCAAGGCAAAAAAATGAGCAGGCTGCTGAAAATTGAAGAGCTGGCGCTATTTGGGTTGGCGGTATATCTCTTCAGCCTGTTGGATATCTCTGGTTGGTGGTACGCGGTTTTGTTTCTCAGCCCAGACCTCTCAATGCTGGGATATTTGCACAACTCCCGTACCGGCGCCTTCTCCTACAACCTGGCACACCACAAGGGCACCGCAGTGGCGCTCTATTTGCTGGGCTTGCTGATCGTGGCCCCTTGGGTGCAGTTCGTTGGGCTGTTGCTGTTGGGGCATTCCAGCTTTGACCGCGTGTTTGGCTATGGCCTGAAGTATGCGGATGCTTTTCAGCACACACATCTGGGGATGGTGGGCAAGCAGTAGATAGTAGTCAATTGTCAGATGGCAGCTTTCGGTTCTTATTAAACAGTTTGGGAGGAAAGCTGCAGGGTTATTATCCCTACCCAAAGATTTTCCTTCATCCCCCAGGTTATTATGGCTTGGATTATGTACCAGGGGTAAACGTATACATCCGCCCCATGCGGAGGAAGTTGATTTTGGCTTCCGCATCGCGGAAAATATCAATAACTACGTCCTTGGATGCTCCATCTAAAATGATCAAGCGATCTTCAGCACAACGACCTACTCCTGCAGGCGGTGTCGGCGGCGGTGGTGGGTCTTTCTCGGTGGGAAATCCGATCGTGCACTCCTCTAAACCAATCAGGTGCTCCCCCCTCATCTTGAGATGGAACTTGAATCCCGGGCGGCTGGCGGTACCGATGAATTTGGCGAGCTGTTCTGGCGTTGAGTTAATTTCTGTGGGGAGTGCGTACTCAACACCCACAAACTCTTTTAAAATGAATTCATGGAGTGCAGCGATCACCTGGCTGCCAAGATCTCCATTTGTGAATATCGTAAAAGCAAAGTTTAATTCCGGTAGCAGTACCAGTTGGGAAACTTGCCCGTTGGTGCCGCCTCCGTGCGAGACCAGATAACCACCATCAAAATCACGCCGTATCCAGCTGAGGCCTACCGATGTGTGATCTGCTTTGCTGATCGGTATCCTGGCTGAAAACATCGCTTCGATTGTCTCAGGTTTTAACAGCTGTTTCCCCGCCGGTGTCTTCCCGTGGTTAAGATAACATTTCGCATACTCGAGGAGATCACTCGGTGTGGTCACGATAGCACCCATCGGCAGCACAAATCGGGGAAAATCCCAGGGGCGGGCGACTTCTATTTCTTGACCAACCTTGTGATGCCCAACGACAAAATCATGACTGATCACTTCTCCGGCAGTAAAAAAGACGTGGGGAAGTTCAAGTGGGTCGATGATGAATTCTCGGAATAATTCTTCGAGCGGTTTTTCTGAAACAGTCTCTAGGAGCGAACCGAGGAGGCCAAACCCTGCATTGTTATAGGAGAAGTATTTTCCAAGCGGGAAGATTTGTTTGCGATCAGCCATTTTGCTGACATATTGCTGAATTGCATCTATCCCGTGTCCTGTGTCAAGAAACAAATCCCCGTCCCAGCCGGAAGTATGGGTAAGTAAATGATATGGGGTGACCTGGGCGGAAACCTCGGCGTCGACGACTGAAAATTCGGGCAGGTACGCAGTGACCGACCGATGAAGGTCGAGCTTCCCCTGCTCTACCAATTTCATCGCCACCACGGCAGTGAAGGTCTTGGTGATCGATCCGATCTGGAAGAGGGTGTTACCCGATACCGGACGGACCTGTTCAATGTTGGAAATCCCAAAGCCGGCAGTTTTGATCTCACCATCTTGCAAGATACCGACGCTGCAGCCGGGCACACCTATTTTGACCAGCAGATCCTCGATGAGATCTCCCATTTTTTTCCATGTGTTTCCTGTTGATTTTCCCATTTGCCTGCTCCTGTTTGAGTGTTGATTATTTAATTATAGTGGAAATCTTGGTTCCAAAATAGATCTTGGGAGAGCATTGTCAGATTTATCAGCATGTAGGATTCCGTCGTAAAAATTTAAGCATAAAAATCATGGTTATGCTATCCTCTAAGCATATGGACAAGACCAGAAAAGTGATTTTGCTGTTGTTTGTGGTGGCTGCCCTGGTAATGGGCGGCTGCACGCGGGCGATCGGGAGCAGTCAGCCGACCCCTGAGGGCACCGATGTGCTTGATTTTCTGCTAAACTCGGCAACCCCAACCAACGATTACACCCGCCGGACAAATACACCTACCCCGATGGATACAGAAGAGGCCTCGGCGGATACCGGCAGTGGTGAAGAAACTCCGCCAGCGACCGATGTCCCTGCCCAAACGGACGCCGAACCAACTGAAGTTGAAGATTCCCCGACCGAAGTGGTGGTCGAACCGACTGCCACGCTGCATATCATCACCCCCACTCCTGAGATCCCTGATCCGACTGCCACGCTGACCCCGGTGGTGCTCGGTCCGCCAGATCTGAATCCTGACCTGGTGTTCAAGGGCGCTCAGTATGTGGACTCATTCGATGATCCCCAGCCGTGGTACGACATGTCTGGGTTGCTGCCTGACAGCCAGTACATCAACATCGAGGTTTTGGATGGCGGGATGCATGTGACTGGCAAGCTGGAAGAATGGGACACCTGGTGGTTGAGCGGACACACGATGTATGATTACTACATCGAGATGGAGGTTGACAGCGGGGATTGCGCTGAGAATGATGCTTATGGGCTGATGGTGCGCGCGTCACAGCACGACGAGCCGACCCGCGGCTACATCGTGGGCCTGACCTGCGACGGCAAGGTATTTGCCAAGCGGCTGACCAGCGTGACGCCTTATGTGGCGCTTTCGATCCTCAACCCGACCGAGTCTGAGTTCATCAAGTCGGGTCCCAACCAGACCAACACGATCGGCGTGTGGGCGGAGGATAACGAGCTGGAAATCTACATCAACCGCTATTACTTCACGATCATCTACGACGATACCTTCGAATGGGGGCGCTACGGGATTTTCGTAAAGGCTGGAGAGGGTGGGAATTATACTTACACTGCCCACGAGATCCGCGTGTGGGGTGTGGTGCAGGACGAGTAGCAGATTAAAAATCCGAAATTTAAAGGCACGCCATTAATCCGGTGTGCCTTTTTTTGGTCGAACGAAATTCGGGTTGATAAAAAGTTTGGGTGTTTACTTGAAGGCCGATCAAAAATCCGGTAAGAAATTCCAATAAATTACCATCCAAGTAAGAGAACTGAAAGGAGCCAAATATGCCCGCAGGCCCACCCGATAAGATTACCCCCCAGTCGCTGAACGATTACCTTGAGATGATGAGTAAGTCTGTGTTTCAATCCGGGATGTCATGGAAAGTGATTGAGAACAAATGGCCATCCACCCAAGAAGCGCTGCAGGGCTTTGATATCAACACCATCGCAGACTTCGATGAGAAGGATATCGAGGATTTAATGCAGGACACCCGGGTGGTGCGCAATTTCCGTAAGCTCAACGCGATTGT
>JBDLJU010000130.1:0-8802 GCA_039714215.1 Chloroflexota bacterium
GTGCGCTGTGAGATTCTCTTCGCCTGGAAGATATTGTGGGTCACCAGCACGATCGTGGTCTGGTTTTGCTGATTTTCTTCCTGGACGACCTCCTCGATCAGACGGACGTTATAGGGATCCAGGTTGGCGGTCGGTTCGTCTAGCAGCAGGACATCTGGTTTTACCAGCAGGGCACGAGCCAGAGCAACGCGTTGGGCTTCGCCGGCGGAAAGGTTTTTTGCCGATTTGTTCTCTAACCCTGATAAACCTAAACGCTCAACCCATTCGATCAACTTATCTTTTGAGACCTGCTTACCTTGCAGGGCTGCTCCGTAACGCAGGTTGCTGTAAACAGAACGTTTCAGTAAGGTCGGGTTTTGGAAGACGGTGGTGATCCGCCGGCGTTGGGAGAGGGGGATATCAACCTGTGTGAATTTCTGGTCAAACTGGATGGTTCCTTCATTAGGTTTCTCAATAAAATTGAGCAAACGCAGCAACGTGCTTTTCCCCGCGCCGCTGGGACCGATGATAGAGAGGATTTCACCTCTCTTGATTTCCAACTGATCGATATTAAGTACACCCTGTTGGTCGTAGCCGTGCAGCAATTGCTTAACTGCAAAAATATTTTCGCTGATCATTTGTCCCCCCAAACTTGCAGCTGGTAAAGCAGGTAGTTGGCGAGGAATGCCAGCCCGAGGAGCAGGATGCCAAGCGCCAATGCCAGCCCGAAATTGCCTTTGCGGGTTTCCAGCACGATCGCAGTGGTCAGTACACGCGTCTCGCCTTCAATGTTTCCGCCGACCAGCATTACCGCCCCGACCTCAGAGATGATGCTGCCAAAGGCAGTCACAATCGCGGCCAGCACACCCAGGCGGGCTTCTGAAATGATTGTCCAGGCCAATTGTGCTTTGGTGGCGCCCAGAGCACGCACCTGCAGTTTGACCTGTGGATCGACGGCCTGCACGGCGGTGAGGGTCAGCCCGATTACCAGGGGCAGTGAAATGATCGTCTGGGCAAGGATCATCGCCGAGGGGGTGAACAGCCAACGCAGGTCCCCCATTGGGCCTTGATTGGAGAGCATTAGATAGACAAACAATCCGGCAACCACCGGCGGAATGCCCATTCCGGTATAGATCACCGGCACCAGACATCCCGCAATTGGGATGCGGCGGCTGAGGCCGAGCAGAATCCCCACCGGCAGACCGATCAGGATTGCCAGCAGCAGACCCATCCCCGTAACCCGCAAAGTCATTCCCACGATGGTGAGTATCTGTGGGTCGAGGGATAAAATTAAATCAAGGGCGGCTTGTAAAGCCTCTCGGATTACTTCCAATCGAATTCCTTAATATTGTATGAAACTTATTATGATCAAATCTTTACTTCTTGTGCTTAGCGCGCCTGCCACTCAGCCGAATCCGGGTAGAACAAAGGCTGGCCGTGCTCTTCAACCCCGAACTGGGAAATCCTTTGCTGGGTTTCGACACTGGTCAGCCATTCAATGAATTGATCGGCTAAATCCTTGTCGATTCCGCCTTTGTCTGGATTGATCGGAATCACTCCATAGGGATTGAACAGGGCGGTATCCTGGTTGTGATCAATGCTGGTGCCGCCCACGACGATCGCCAGATTGGGGAGGTTCTCCTGCATGGCGAGGAAAGTGCCCCGGTCGGTGATTGTGTATGAGCCGGTCTCTTCTGCAAAGAGCAAAGTATCTCCCATGCCCTGACCGAGGGAGTTGTACCAGTCCATGCTGGCGTCAGGTGCAATCCCTGCAGATTCCCATAATGACAGCTCTTTGAAATTGGTACCGCTGTCATCGCCGCGGGAGGCAAAGCTGGCCTGTCCTGCTGCAATTTGGGAGAGGGCCTCGGCAGCCAGAGCCGTACCGGAGATCCCGGCAGGGTCATCGACCGGTCCAACGATCACGAAATCGTTGTACATTACCTCGAATCGTTCCAGGCCGTGGCCATCTAGGACAAACTGATCTTCCCGTGAGCGGGCATGAACCAGGATTACATCGACATCACCGGCCTCGCCTAAGGCAAGCGCCTGGCCGGTGCCAACGGCGATCACATCGACGCGGGCATTCTCTGCTGCTTCAAACAGCGGCAGAATTTCCGCCAGCAGGCCCGAGTTCTCGGTGCTGGTGGTGGTCGCCAATTTGAGGACCTGTGGTTGATCTGGTTTGGCTGCGCAGGCAGTCAGAAGCAGAAAGGCTAGAATGAAGGTGCTTGAAATTTTTTTGAACATGGACAATCCTGTTTCTTGTGGCAGCCAGAATTAAATTCTGCGAGCGTTGTCTTCGGAATGTTTTCTAAAACCGATCCGGTGGCAATTTTACCACCACAACATTGAGCGGTGAATTCAATGCGCAGTTGGTTTTCCAATCGGTGCTGCGGCTCCATATTGATTAATCTCAAGATTAAGATTTTTGATGGTAGCATTAATCAAAATTTGATCTATTTTGGAGGTGCGATGATCTCTGCAGCGCATGTAAATAAAATTTACGAACGAAATCTATATGTGATTAACAAGCAAGTTGAAGGGCTGACTCATCAGGATTCCTTACTGCAGCCAGAATTTCGTGCCAACTGTATGAATTGGGTGCTTGGGCATATGCTGGATGGGCGGCAGGATGTGATTGAGCTGCTCGGTCTTACTCGGAATGTCAGTGAGGATCTCATCGGAAGGTATGGTTATGATTCTGAACCGATTTCAGCTGGAAGCACCGACGCACTGGACCTCCCTGTTTTACTGGAACACTTCGAGGAGTCTGGTAAGCTGCTGGCAAAAGGCTTTGCTGATTTGGATGAAGAACGCTGGTTGGCTGCTAGCAATGAGAAGGGCACTCCGCTGTGGAAGCGGGTCGAATTTCTCGTATGGCACGAGGCTTACCACGTCGGTCAATTAGAACTCCTCCGCCAGCTGGCGGGAAAAAATGACAAAGTGATCTAGGATGAGCGAAGACAAACTGCAGTTCCTATACTATTTCACACCGGGGAAGCGAGCTGCGCTTATCGCCGGACCGGAAGCCTGGACTGATGCTGACAACGCGGTTGCCGAGGCCCATTACCTGCGCTTGAAGCAGGCTGCCGAGGACGGCATCCTGATCCTGGCAGGGCGTTCTCAAGATTGGGTTGGTCCAGCCGTGGTGATCATCGAAGTGGAATCTGAGGAAGCGGCGCGGGAATTCATGGAAGCAGATCCGTTTGTGAAAGAAGGCTTATTTGGAGCCAGCCTGCACCCTTTCAAAGCGGCGCTGATGCGCAGGCAGGAGTAAGCTTACGGGCAGAAGTTTGGGTGGGCTTACTGATTGAAAGAAAAAAACAGGGCGCAAGTGAATTGAAGTGCGCCCTGTTTTTTGATCTAAGTCCATGATGAAAAAATCAATTTGCCGGCGCTGTTTTTTGCTTCCTGCCGAAAACGATTGGCAGCAGCGGTAGGGCGACCAGGTTGAAAAGTGTTAAGATGATAAACGTGGTTTTAAAACCAACCGAGTCCGCCAGGAATCCGCTCATCGCCATCCCCACTCCCTGAGCCACGTTCGTCACCGCCATTAAGATTGAAAACATCGAAGCGGCGATGCGCGGGTCGGTGTAATTCATCGCCAGGGCAAAGAAGACCGTCTGGTAAGTGCCGTAGGCCAGGCCGAACAGCGCCACCAGGCCCCAGGCCATTCCAGCGCTGGTGATGAAGGCCAGGGCGAGTACTGAGAAGAACGATATCCCCAGCGCGATCAGTGTGCCGCGTGACTTACCGATCTTCTGGATCAAGCTCCCCCCGACCACACCCCCAAGCACCACTCCAATTCCCCAGACGGTAGTGTAATATCCTGCCTGGGAGAGGGAGATGCTGAATTCCTCTTCAAGGAAAGGGTTGACCAGCACGTTTGCGCCAGCGATCACCAGGAAAAAGAGGAAGCCAACCCCAGCCAGAGCGATCACGGTCTTTTGCTTGAAAGCGGCGAATGCGCTCCAATCGAACTCGCGCTCCACCGGGCGGGGGCCTTCCTTTATCTTCATCACAAATGGGATCGGGATCAGGGTGAAGACTGCCAACAGCCAGAATACGGACAGCCAGGAAACATTCTGGGCGAGCAAGCCGACCACTGAAGCAGTCACCACCACGCCAACCGCGCGTCCGCCAACCATAAATCCCTGGATTAATCCCTGCTCTTCCTCTGGGGTGGTGTCCAGTGCGAGACCATCGGTGCAGGTATCGTAGAGCGCCATACCCATTTGCAGGGTAAATGCAATTGCCACAAAACCCCAGTAATATTCGGCAGGATCAACAAACGGAATGATGATCAAACAGATCACCTGAATGAGCAGCCCTAATAGAATGTACGGCTTGCGGTGCCCGAGACCAAACAGGTTGACCCGGTCGCTGAGCATGCCTAAAAATACCTTGATCACAAAGGGGATTAATGCGATCGATGCAAAAATTCCCACGTCGGCCATCGAAAGGCCTTTGGAGAGAAAATACAGGGCGTTCAGGGCAGTGAAATAGCTCAGGATTGTGCCCTGGGAAAAATACAAAGACCCGAACATTGTATAACGAGCGAATTTGTTTTCAGACATGGATGCCTCCGTAATGATCTGAGAATTTCCTAGGATAATTGATCATAATCCAGGCAGGAAAAACCCGCCATTGAATTCTATTGCCAACATGGATTCAACAAGCTGGTTGGGATTAACCGGGGAACGCGATGGTAAAACTACGGAGATTAATTTGCTGGACGATGAATGGCCAACCCCCACTGTGCTGGCCCCCGGCAACTTATTATTCAGTGGGATGAAATTATTTGAGCAGCTGGTTAAAGGACTGAGCGAGCTAGGCTTTGAAATCAGCTGCAGCCAGATGAAGTTGTGATTTTAATTGGTCAACAATTTGCTCAGTAACCGCAAACCCTTCTGAGACCATTTCGTCTACCCGGTGAAATCCGCTGACAATGCTGATCTCCTGGGAGACATTGGGCTCCAGCAAAAAGGTCGGTGGGTTTTGTTCCAATTTCATTTTATTCTGCTGTTGAATCAGGAGGTTCAATGAATCTCCCAGCACAGTGACCATTCCCCCAATCTTGCCCGGGAGGATGCGTTTATTCCCAAGAATATGCCAGTAAGACTCATCGGTTGTGGCGGCCATCACATCTACGGCAATTACCAGGTCTGCGCCCATTTCGTAAGCGAGATCTACCGGCAGGTTGTTGAGCAATCCGCCGTCGACGAGACGTTGTTCGCCATCGTCCACCGGTGCGATCAATCCAGGAACAGAAACTGTTGCCCGCAGCGCCCGGTTGATTGAGCCTTCGAGGATATGGATTTCCTCGCCTTGTTTAATATCAACCGCAACCAGGCCAAGGGGAATTTCAAGCTGGTCAAAACGCAAATCCCCAAAATACTTGGTGAAAAACTTGAGCAGCTGTTCTCCCTGGAAGATCCCTGCTCCAGGGATGCCAGGATCGACTAACTTGAGCAGTTCCCGGGTGTTCTTGAAGTTCAACGCAACTTCTTCAATATCTTCTGGGCTGTTCCCCGCAGCCAACGCTGCGGCGATCACCCCGCCCATACTGGTCCCGGCCAGGTAATCAATTTCGATATTGTGGGCTGCCAAAGCTTTCAGCACCCCGATGTGGGTGATCCCGCGAGCACCCCCGCCGCTCAGCGCCACCCCAAGTTTAGGTTTTCGAACCATCAATATACTCCTTCGTGAGAAAAAACAGCTGCGCCGATTGGAATGATGGTCATGATCTGATTACCTTTCGAATAAAACGAAATAATTGAATAAAAAATTTATCCGTGGATAATTTTTGCCACTTCGCGAGTGAAATCTCGCAGCCGTTGGCGGTTTTCCTCTCCCATCTGGGAGAGCTTGGTTTGAAAATTTCCGCTCTGGGTGAGCAGAAAGTCTGAGGCTTTGTTGGCCTGCTCAAACATCGAGACCACGGCAGACATCCCTGGCAGCCCACTGAGATCAATTTCATCTGGCATCCCGATGCGCTGGAAGCGTTCGAGCAAGCTTTCAGAGTCGGTAGACTCCTGAAGCCCCTCAAACATCAGCAGGGTGGCGGTGACCATTTCAGTCAGGTAGATCACCGGGATGCGCCGGTTGGGAATCCGGGTGACCAGTTCGGTGAGCATGGCTTCATACCCTGACTCTTTTCCGTCGCGCAGCTGCTCGAGCAGAACCAATTTGGCGGTTTCCCAGGATTCTTGACCCTCAGCATCGAACTGGGGATCGATTAACTGCTGTGCCTGTGGAGTAGGGCTGAAAACCACCGAAGAACGGCCGGGGCCGCGCCCACCTTCGGGCAGCTGGAACTCTGCCTGGACGAGACCGCGCTCTTCCAGGAGCCGCAGCATCTCATAAGCGGTGACCTTACCAATCCCGAGCTCTTTTGCCAGGGTGGTATAGTGGACCGGTTGATCCGCTTCCCGATATACCTCGAGAAATTGGCTGAGGAATTCCTGCTGGCGTCTGGTAAGTTTAGTCATAGTCGTAAAATCCGTAAAAAACGAAAATTCCGAAAATATTATACTGCCAGCAATATTTAATGTCAAGAACGACTGAAATTGTTGGTTTTTAAATATTTTTTTGGAGGTTAGCTGGTGTAGCCCAT
Source organism: Chloroflexota bacterium (assembly GCA_039714215.1). Taxonomy (GTDB): domain Bacteria; phylum Chloroflexota; class Anaerolineae; order Anaerolineales; family UBA11579; genus UBA11579. The sequence goes on from JBDLJU010000130.1 coordinate 6,599, forward strand.
TTTTTCCAGGAATGGGGCGAAAGCTTGATTCATCTGTGCCAATTCTTCAGCACTGAACTCGCTTTTTGCCCGCTCAGCAACACCGGTTTCAAGGTGGATGTGTTCACCGGATTCCGGCTTGTGCCGGGGTAGGAATTTCTCTTTGATCTGGCTGATCAGGGCTGGCTCGAGTTTGAGATCAAGGTAGCGGATGATCTGGTCAACAGTGCTCTCATAATTGGTGAGCATCTCTTCGTAGCGGAGGATCAGGGTGTTATCCAAATGAAACCAGTCTTCCCAGACCTCGAGATACAGCCTCATAAAGCGGATGCCGTCTGCAACCGAATCCAGCTTTAAAAAGTTGGCGCCGTAATTTGGCAGGCTGCGCTGGCTGTACTCCAGCATTGAGAGGATGCAGTCACGCGGGTCGCGGTAGCCATAGATTGCCTTCAATTTTCCCTGGCTGACCAGGGATTTAGCCAGATCGAACGGCCGGGCATGGGTGTTGAGCACGTAGTTTTTTCCGAGCAGGGAAGGGTAGAGGGCAGGGGCGAGCCGTTTGGCTTTCAGGGTGTTCATATCGGCGTTGGCGCCGCCGATGAAGGGCTTCAGCAGGAATTTTTTACGAATATTCAAGCCGTCCTCGCCGCCGCCGGCGATCACCAGGGCTTTGATCAAATTGTAGCGCCACAAAGTTCCCGAGCGGGGCATGCCGATATTGATTACAACCATCTGTGCGTCCTCTTTATCCTGTATGTTTTCAATTAATTATACTTAATTCTTTGGATAATTTCGAAGATAGAATATTTATCAAGGTTTTAATTCTTGGGAATTAAAAATGCCAGTCGAAGACTGGCGATTTTTTCTATTCACACTATCTGGTGCGTACCCGCTGCCGCGACTTTGACTGCGGCCGCCGGTTTCCGTTGGAGCGCGGCTTTGGCTTGCGGTTGTTGTTTTGGGGGTAATTCGGTTTCGGCACTTTGTAGTCATAATCGGGCAAAGTTTTGGTAGGCAGCTTCTGCCCCATGATCTTCTCGATTTTTCGGACCAGATCGCGGTCATCGGGGGTGGTCAGCGTGAAAGCTTCCCCGTTGCGCTTGGCTCGACCGGTGCGCCCAATGCGGTGGATGTAGGCATCGGCTGTGTCGGGCATGTCGAAGTTGATCACATGGGAAATGCTCTCGATATCCAGGCCGCGGGCGGCGATATCGGTCGCCACCATGATCTGGAACTGCCCATTCTTGAAACCTTTCAGCGCTCTTTGGCGCTGACCCTGGCTGCGGTTGCCGTGTAAGGCGGTCACCCGGTAGCCCTCACGGCCAATTTGTTTGGCCAGCTTCTGGGCGCGGTGCTTGGTGCGGGTGAAGATCAGCACGGAGTCGGTCTCGGTTTGTTTGAGCAGCTTGAGCAGCAGACCGCGTTTGAGGTGCTGCGGTACCGGGTAGAGTGTATGGGTTACGGTGTGAGCCGGGCGGGCAATCCCAATCGCGACCCGTTTCGGGTTGCGCAGGGTTTGCTTGGCCAGGTGTTCAATTTCCTTGGGGAAAGTTGCCGAGAACAGCATGGTTTGCCGTTTTGGGGGCACATGGTTCAGAATTCGTTTGATGTCCGGCAGGAAGCCCATATCGAGCATCCGGTCGGCTTCATCAAGCACCAGCATTTCGACCTGGCCGAGCTGGGCATGCTTGTTTTGGATGTGATCGAGCAGCCGGCCGGGGCAGGCCACCACGATTTCCACGCCGCGGCGCAGGGCGTCAATTTGTGGGCCGGGGCCAACACCGCCGTAGATCGCAATGCTGCGCAGGTTGGTTTTTCCGCGCAGGCTGCCAATCGTCTGGTGAATTTGTTCGGCAAGCTCGCGGGTGGGGGTGATGATCAATGCACGCTGGCGTTTGCGCGGTCCGTTGACCAGTTTGTGCAGGATCGGCAGCACGAAGGCGGCCGTTTTCCCGGTGCCGGTTTGGGCGGTACCGATCAAATCGTGTCCTGCCATGGCAATTGGGATCGCTGATTCCTGGATCGGAGTTGGTTTTTGATATCCGGCGCGACGGATTCCGTCATTAAGACGAGAATCTAGATTGAACTGATTGAAGTTCATAAATTAATAATCCTTATTCAGAAGTCAAGCGGATGTCAGGGGAATCGAGCGGCGCTCAAGTGTAACAGCGGCAGAGACTGCTGGGTAATTAGATCGAAGCAGGGCTTCGATATTTTAAACAGGA
>JBDLJU010000131.1:0-8777 GCA_039714215.1 Chloroflexota bacterium
GAAAGTCGACAACGGCGCCGAATACATCATCACCAACTACTGCTACGACAACCAGCTGTTCTTTGACTTTGTGGAGCGCGCCCGGGGAGCCGGGATCGAAGTGCCGGTCATCCCCGGCGTGATGCCGATCTACAGCGCAAAGATGATGGCCTCGCTTGCCGAGCTGTGTGGGGCGACGATCACCGAGCAGATCAAAAAGGGATTGGCTGCCCTCCCTGAAGGGGACAAAGGCGCAGTCTCTGAATTCGGGGTCCAGCACGGCTACCAGCAGTGCAAGGGCCTGCTGGAGGCGGGCGTGCCCGGAATCCATATCTACACAATGGACCGCAGCAAATCGGTGACCGCGATTGTCCACAAGCTGCGCGCAGATGGATTGCTCTAGCAAACCAACAAGATACATCAAGAAAAAATCATTACCCGATCAACCAATCACCCTGGAGGCCCCGATGAAACCGATCGCCACATTCTCAATAGTTGCATATGACCCAACCCGCCTGGAGTGGGGCGTGGCCGTGCAATCCAAGTTCCTCGCCGTGGGGGCCGTGGTGCCTTTCGCCAAAGCGGGCGTGGGCGCGGTGGCGACCCAAAGCTACGCCAACTATCTCTACGGTCCTGAAGGGCTGGAGCTGATGGCGAGGGGGATACCAGCCGGGCAGGTGATCGAACGACTGACCAGTGAAGACGAGCAGCGCGATCTGCGCCAGGTGGGAATGGTGGACCGCGAGGGCAAAGCGGCCTCATTCACCGGGGAGGGATGTCACGATTGGGCTGGCCACATTATTGGGGACGGGTTTGCCTGCCAGGGGAATATCCTCGTCCCCGGCACGGTGGAGGCGATGGCGGCGCGATATGAAGCCGTTCGCAAAGGCGACGGAGAACTCGCCGACTGGCTGGTAGAGGCGCTGATCGCCGGGCAGGAAGCCGGCGGGGATTCGCGCGGCAGGCAGGCCGCCGCGGTGCTGGTGGTGCGGGAAGGCGGTGGCTACGGCGGCAACAACGACCACTATCTGGACCTGCGCGTCGACGACGCCCCCCACCCAATCCAGCGCCTAAAGAAGCTGCTCAGCATCCATCACCTGTTCTTCAGCGAGCCAGACCCCGACAACCAGGTTCCATTAAAGGAAGTGGCTGGTGAGCTGCAGGCGATGCTGACAAAGACGGGGCACTACGACGGCAAGATCAGCGGTGAGTTCGATGCCGCCACCCGCTCCGCCCTACGGGCGCTGGTGGGGATTGAAAACCTGGAAGAGCGCTGGACCGGGGTCGAAGACACGATCGACGCCGATGCGCTGAATTTCTTGCGGGAGAAGTTTGGGGGGTGAAGGAGTAGTCAGTAGTCAGTAGTCAGTTTATCAGCTTTCAGCTAACAGCCTTGAGCGATGTTCAATGGCTGTTGTTCATTGATCCTGTTTGATTGGAGACCAGCGCAGAGAGTGCGCCGGTGGGATCTTTGATCAGCGCCTGGAGAACCGCTTGCTCCACCGGCGGGCAAGGCCAATGATCAGGCTGCCAAAAACCCCAATCACGGCTGCGAATAAATTGAAAAGCAGGTCCACGAAGGAAAATATACGGCCGGGGATGATGCCCTGGATGCTCTCATCCAGCAATCCCAGGGAAAAGGTGATCCCAAGCGCGAGCACAGCCGGATTGGGGGTTACCTTACCTCCATTAGCGGCCCGTTCTTTGAGCGCGTGGAAGATCAACATCCCGACAATACTGTATTCAATCAGGTGGGTGCGCTCTGCCGGAGCGGTGATCCGCAGGAAGGCCATCAGGGTCACCGCGGCGACCCCCAGAGCGGCCCCGATTTCGATCCCGCTGGGGCGGACCTGCATGTTGAGGGCTGCAATCGAGACGAGGATTATGATAAAGCCCGCAAAGATGGACTGCTCCACCAGCCGCTGGTTGGTGAACAGCCCGTAGAGCTTCCCTGATAATCCCAGGGTGGTAAAAATGGCAATCACTACAATGGCAGCAATTATCCAGAGGTTGCGTTCTCGTCTGGAGGTAAAAGGGGGCATGGGGGATTGTAACATGGGAAAGATCGATGATCTTTTGTGAATATTTGAGCAACTTCATTCATCAGCACGCCCGCCAGGAGTCGGTGTGATTCGCAGGATCTGTGCGGACCAGGAATTTTGCGGTCAACCCATCAGAGGGGTGTTTTGGAATCTTTCCCCTCAATGATGCTCAAGCCAGAATTTTTTGGCTGGTCCTTCATCGCAAATGAAGGTCAATTATCCGATAATTCGTATTTGATGAGGTTTCTCGCAAAAAGGATATTGGTGCCTAAAGAAGATGTGCTTGACTTACAATATTAATTTTCAGTAAAATGAAAATGTAAAATGCGAGGAAAGGGATAAGGGTCATGGTAAGAAAAATACTGAGGAATATATGGGGATGATATGAGGATCACCTGGCCAGAAAAAATTGGAGCTTTTGAATCATGAAATTTAAGAAAATTCTTGTGCCGCTGGACGGTTCTGAAACAGCAGAGAAAGCAATTCCGTATGTGATCACTGAAGCTCAGGTCCATGGGGCTTCAGTGCTGCTCCTCCGGGCGATTGCCCCCTTGCGCCGGTCGTTGTCTAAAAGCCCTAGTATTTTAGGAAAAATCTACGAACAGGTAGATTCCATTGCAATGGATTACCTGGAAAAGATAATCAAGGCGATCCAGGCTGAAGGGATCAAGGTGGAGAGCATGATCGAACATGGTACTCCGGCGCAAACCATCATTGATGTCGCCCAACAGAAAGAATGCGATTTGATCATTCTTGGTTCCCATGGCGAGACAAACGCGTCCCAGTGGAGAATTGGCAGCGTGGCGGATAAGGTGCTCAAGGCCAGGTCTAAATTCTCCATATTGCTAGTGACCACAAAGGAGTAATCACCGGTTGTGATGTGATGGAAATATTAAGCGAAATTACACTGTTTTCTCAGGACCAGATCAAGTTATTTGAAATCCCTGGCGGGATTGCTTTGATAATATCTGTGATTATCTTTCTGGTTGTTTTTATCTCCATCTCCTTCCAGCTGCTGCACGAAACCACGGCCGCACTGATGGGGGCAGTAGCCGTGTTTTTGGTTACCTATATTGGGGGATTCTACAACCCTGAGTTGAAGATCCTTGCTTTTGACGATGCGATGGGGATTGTTGATTGGAACGTAATCTTTTTGATCATGGGAATGATGATTTTCATGGCAATCCTGGCTGAAACCAATGTCTTTAAATGGTTGGCTTTTCGTCTCTACGAGGCTGCGCGGGGAAATGTTGTGGTGATTGTTTTCTCATTGATCATATTGACCGGAATAACCTCGGCATTCTTAAATGACGTTACTGCGATATTACTCCTGGTTCCTCTTTCTATCCAGATCGCGGCAGCGATTGGGCTGGACCCGGTGAGTCTTGTGATTGCAGAGGTGCTGGCTTCAAATATCGGTGGCGCGGCTACTTTAATCGGAGACCCCCCAAGTACAATTGTAGGATCGCATATCGGTTTGAGTTTCGGTGATTATCTGGTCAATATGGCTCCGGTTGCCATGTTGTGTATGGTCGCGCTGCTGGTGATAAACTGGTTGCAGTATCGGAAAAGTTATTCTGAAAGTAAAAGAAAAGTTTCCGAAACGCTGACCGAACAGTTGGCTGCTGAATCACAGATTGTCAACCATTCAACACTTTATAAAGCTTTAGGTGTCTTCCTGATCACTTTTATTGGTTTCTTTACTGCCAGCACCTTTGGACAGATGCCACCAGGCGTGGTGGCCCTAAGCGGTGCGACGATTTTAATCATCTGGGTAAAACCTGATATTTACAACATGCTCCGCGAAGTGGATTGGACCACGCTACTGTTTTTCATTGGTTTATTCATCGTTGTCGGGGGGATGGAAGCCACCGGAGCGATTGAATGGATGGCTTCTAGAATTATCCTTTTTGCAGGAGAGAACCTGGATAAAGCTGCGTTGATCATGACCTGGGTAGCAGGGATTGTTTCCGGGATTGTAGCCAACATCCCGTTTACCGTTGCAGCCCTCCCGATTGCAGATTATTTAACTGCCAATATCCCAGGTGGGAGTGAAAGCCGACTGATTTATTGGGGGTTGATCCTCGGAGCAGATTTGGGAGGGAATTCCACCTATCTGGGCTCTGCACCAAATATTGTGGCAATCGGCCTGCTTGCCCAGGCAGGTATTCAGGTGTCCTTCCGCCGGTTTTTACGGGATGGTGTGCCGGTGACGATTGTTACCCTGATCATTGCAACTTTTTGGCTGTTGATCCGGTATTGAGATAATAATTTGATTACGAAACTTTTTTGGATTTCAACCAACTTATGGAGGTGCCTCGATGGGGCTGATCTTATGTGCTGCCCGCGGCGGAGAAGCAAGCTACCGAACTCAGCAAGCTGCAATCGCCTTAGCAAAAGAAAGACAAGATGAGTTGATCTTCCTATATATAATTGATCTTAGTTTCCTGAGTAAAACTGCTGCCCCAATTGTGGTGGATATTGATAACGAGTTGGAACAAATGGGAAACTTTTTCTTGCTGATGGCCCAAGAACGCGCCGCCGAATTTGGCGTCGAGGCACGGACATTAACCCGCAGAGGTGCTGTGAGGGAAGAAATCATAAAAACAGTTCAGGGAGAGGAGGCTACCACAGTTGTTTTGGGGCGACCTGGGGAGAAACAGAGTGCCTTTAAAATGTCGGATCTTGAGGCTTTTGCCTTTGAGATCGAACAAAAAACCGATGCAAAGACGATCATCGTTTGAGGCTGCTTTTCCCAATCTGACCGATCGTGGTACTGCAGCTAAACCTGTTGCCCGTAAAGAAATTAGATTTCTTGTCTTGTTCCACTTACCACGAGAGATCACAAGTCCAATTCATCATCCGCACAAATACTGCAGTGCCTGAGCCAAAGTCTGGCTAAAATCTTCCGGAAAATCATGCGCAATAGCCGGGGCGATGACAAGTTCACAGGCCATCCCGCGGGAGTTCAGTAATTGATGCAAAGCTTTAATATTTTCTATATTCTGGTCGTTCTCACCTGCCACGAAATACCCGCGCATTTCAGAAAGCCTCTTGCAGCTATCAAGCAGCGGCAGCCAGAGGTCGATGTCATTGATCATCGGTCCGCCGGGATTGACAGAGATAAAACCTGCGACAGGCAAGCTCCCCATTAGCGCGAACCACACGGCCATTTCTCCGCCTTTTGAGAAACCGCCAATCACTACTTTACCTGAATCGATCTGGTATTTCCCCACCAGCTGATCATAATGTTCTTTTATTTCCCTGCCCCCCAACGCGAGATCATCCCAGACATAAGCATCTGAAAAAACTGGTTGAGATGATTGGGGCAGCACGGTCAACCAACCCGCTTCCGGCGCACTCTCCCAAAAGGCGACAGAGTTCTCCGCGTTCTGGGTATTGCCGTGTAAGGCCAGCAGCAGCGGGTAGGCCTCTGCTTTTTTGGCGGGTAAAGGCAAGGGGAGTGCCAGCGGATCCGTCTCAGCCAGGGCGGCCAGGCGTTTTTGCTCACTTTCTTCCACCAGCTTGTTGAAGGCAGGCAGCTCCTGCAAGCTGGCTAAATCCGGGTCCGCTCTGAAGTATGCTTCAGACATCCAATAGCCGGCATCAACAGCCTCCTGGATGATCTCAATGGCCAGATCGGGTTGACCGAGCATTGCGGCCCCACAATAGCGATAGTTATAACAAATATATTCAATTCTTGGTTCCTCAGGAAGGCCCGGCGCCGATTCGGTAATCAGGTCATAGGCTATTTGGATTTCCTCTTGTTTACCGGTCGCCCAGTGTTGGCCGACTTTCGCCAACATCTCATCAAAAGAAAGTTGTTCTGACATATTAGAGTCTCCTTGGGGTGGATTCGAACCAGGTTTTTTCAGGCCGTTAACCATCACCTGCCTGGCACTGCTGCACCTGTTTGATTTACCGGTTCTTTAAAATCATTTTACGCCACTTTGACCGGGGAATTTAAAGAATTAATCCTGGCTTAACTTTCAAAAAATCGATTTTCCGATAAGGAACCAGATCGCCCCCGTTTATCCCAATGAGCAAATTACTAAGTATCTCCTGTGTGGGGTCACACCGAACGGAAATGGGTTCGACACCTAGTGCGGTAGTGAGGTAGGAATAATCTGAATTATCGCTGGCGTAAAAAGTGTAAATAGTTCTTGATTCTTCATCCACAGCTTGATTAACTCCTGGGAGAATTTGTGTATATTTTCACGTATAATATATGAGGTAGATTCAGGTATTACAGGTTTCCCGAGGCAGGCCAGGCTGGATATTATCGCTTTCTGGGGTGCGAGTTCCATAAGTTAACCATCCATCTTGAATGGGAGTTGGTAATGAAAGAGATCAGAACCGTTATTGTGATAATCGCTGGTTTGGCTTTGCTGTTATCTGCTTGCGGCGGCACGGAGCAGGCAGAGATCCCCGCAGAGTCTGTAGAGATCGAGTTGACTGCTGTGCTCTCTGAGGTGATCGGGGAGGTGCTGGCGCGCCAGGAAGGCCAGGAGGGTTACGATGTGGCCTACGATGGCTATATCCTGTTCCAGAACGGGCAGATAAGCACCGGGGCCAGCGGACGGGCGCGGATGGATATGGCAGATGGCTCCAGAGTCCGGTTAGGAAGCAATTCTTTGTTCACCCTGGAACCCGCCCTGCTGGGGGAAGAACTGCAAACCAATCTAAATCTGGATCAAGGGGAGCTCTGGATTATCCTAAACGGCGGATCGCTGGACCTGGATACCTCTGCGGGGGTGGCTGCGGTGCGTGGTTCAATGATGCAGATCGTTGTTGATCGAGAGAACAATCAAATTCGTATTCTTTGTTTTGAAGGGACCTGTAGTTTCAGGCTTGGAAATGATATGATCACGCTACTGGCCGGGCAAAGGGCAACGATCAACAGCTTAAATCCCCTGACAGGCGAGATCAATACAGGGTGGCTGGATACCGATGAACTCAATGGCTGGCTGCAAATGAATCCAGAAGCATGGGTGGAGATTGGTGGCTTTGACCATTGCCTGGTTAGAGGAAGCGATGATAATGATTGTGATGGTGTGCCAGATGATGAGGATCTTTGTCCACATTTGGGATTGATCAGGGGGATGAGTGGGGTTGGATCAGACGGCTGCCCGATACTTCCTCCAGATTTTGATTTGGACGGCATACTGAATGAAGATGATGCCTGCCCATACCTGGGCGACCAGGGCTATGGTCTGGATGAGACCGGCTGCCCGAAACCGCTTCAAGATAGTGATGGGGATGGAGTACCGGACCACAGGGATGACTGCCACGAGGAGATTAGGCCTGGTTGGGTTTTGGTTTTTCGTTGGCCCAATGGCTGCCAAATTTATTTTCCTCCAGAGTTGCTAGACTATGATGAGGATGGCTTCACAAACGATGTGGATGCCTGCCCAGGACTGGGGGACCAAGGCTACGGGGTGGATGAGACCGGCTGCCCAAACCCGCCGACTGATACAGATGGGGATGGGGTGCCAGATGACAGGGACCAATGCCCGAATGACGAGGATCAGGGCTATGGCGTGAATGTCGACGGCTGCCCGAACCCGCCGACTGATACAGATGGGGATGGGGTTCTGGATGATCAGGATTTATGCCCTTACGAGGTTGGCCCAGCAAGCAACTCCGGCTGCCCAGAACCTGACAGCGATGGAGATGGGATTCCAGATCATCACGACCGCTGCCCTGGCGAAGCAGGCCCGCAGGAATTCTTTGGCTGCCCGTTAGCAGACAGTGATGGGGACGGCTGGCCGGATGATCAGGACCAATGCCCAAATCATTTCGGACCACCAGAGAATTTCGGCTGCCCTTTAGTGGACAGTGATGAGGATGGAGTTCCGGACGATCATGATGCCTGCCCAACAGAAGCCGGGCCGGTGGAGAGCGGCGGCTGCCCAGATTTGGATGGGGATGGGGTGCCGGATCACCAGGACCAATGCCCTAATCATTTCGGCCTGGTGGATGCTGAAGACTGCCCGGACAATGATGGGGATGGAATGCTGGACGATGAGGATATTTGCCCGGATGAGCCTGGCTTAATGGAGCTCGGCGGATGCCCGGACAGTGATGGAGATGGGGTACCGGATATCAATGATCAATGCCTGAATGACCGGGGAACTGTGGAGAGCGGCGGCTGCCCAGATTTGGATGGGGATGGAGTGCCGGATGATCAGGACCAGTGCCCGGATGCCGCTGGCTCGCCAGAGTATGCCGGCTGCCCGGACAGTGATGGGGACGGCTGGTACGATCATCATGACCAATGCCCGTTCAATCCTGGGCCACCTGAATATTCCGGCTGCCCAGATTCGGATGGGGATGGGGTACCGGATAATGTCGATCGATGCCCGCATGAGAGCGGCCCGGCATCTAATAACGGCTGCCCACAGCAGGTTTGCCCAGGTGACCGGGACTGTGACGGGGTACCGGATGCGGATGACGATTGCCCGGACACTCCCGGCTCGCATTTCGGCTGCCCGGGGTAGGCTTGTGAAGCGAATCTAACCAGGAAAGCCCGGCATTTATTCCACGCCGGGCTTTCCTTTTTTTGAAGGAAATTACTATAAAAACCTATGTTAATTTATGAGGAGTGGTAAAAATTCATGGCGTTATGAAATCAATCAAGGGTGGAGAACCTCCGCCCACCCAGGGCCTGATGCAGCCGGAGAGTGGGACCACACCGAACGGAAATGGGCTCGACTCCTAGCGGGTTACAATTTGTCGATAAATTTCAAAATTTTA
>JBDLJU010000132.1:0-8757 GCA_039714215.1 Chloroflexota bacterium
ATCACGGTCATTACCAGGATCAACAGCAGCCAATAGCTGAAACCGAGCTGGATAAGCCGCTCTTTTCGATAGCGAAATGCGCCTAAGAAAGCCAAAACTCCCGGGAAGATCATCCCCAAAGACGCCCCGGTGCTTTGCAAATTGATTAATAATGCTTCAAAACGAATCCTGAGCAGTTCCGTTATACCAGCATCCCACCAGCGAGAAAAAGTTAATATCTCCGCCGGGTAGGCAAACAGCTCATCATAATCCAAGACCCAGATTGTGCTGCCCCCTCCAGGAGAGAGGATGCTTCCGAATGCGAAATAATTTCGCAGGAACCAGGGTGTGAGGATCACCAGATAACCAACAAAGACGACCATTCCGGCAGCAATATTTTTTTTATTGAAGACTCTGCGAAGCAGGCTGAGACGATCTTCTGGGGGCTGCTCAAATACCACGACCAACGCCGCCATCCCCAACCATAAGATGCCATCCGCACGGGTGAGGTGCAGCAAACCGGCGAGCAGCCCAAGTAAAAAATTTTTCCCGGACCAATCTTTTATCGCGGTGAGGAAAAACAATCCACCCAACAGCATATATATCCCGAATGCATCTACAGCAACCACAAAGGGCTGATAATAGCCCATGAAGGCAGCCAACAGACCAGAAAAAATGGCAAATTTCCGTCCTTTGGTAATTTCCCAGGATAAGGCTGCCGTCAGCGGGGGAATGCATGCTGCAATCAATATGAAGCTTATTTGAGCGCTGCGGAACACACCCCATATCCCGGAAAATAATTTGATCCCCGCTGCAGCAATAAATGAAGTAAACGGCATCCAGTAGGAGAAGGCCGCATGCGGCAAGCCGGTTGGGGAGTCGAGGTAGTTCCAGATGAACATCTCGTTGAACCCTGCTCCCTCTGCAAGCTGCACACCGTTGTAGTAATAGTAGTAGGCATCCATATATCCGGGGCTGGTTTGCAAGTAGGCGCTCACCAATGCAGCAATCAACCCCAGTAAGAATAAGCCTAAATAATATCGCCTTGGCATGGTCGTCTCCAGATTAGATGTTGCTCAAAGTTCCGTAACGCTCAACCTGCATCCGGATTGAGGTTAAAGCCCAATATCGCACCCAATAAAGCAAACCGATAACAATCATCGGCAGCAGGAAAAGCATGATGCGTGGCTCAGGCAAAGCTGGGTCCGCACCAGTAATCAGCAGGAATGGAGCCCAGGTGGCAAATAACATAAAGATGATCAATAACATCACAAGGATTCCGCCTCCGATTTCCCAACGCTGCTCAAGGATTGAAAATGAAAGGATCAGCGGGATCAGAAAACTGACATAATTTGCCGTTGTGGTGGGGATCCCGATTAACTCAGTCAGCACCAGGGTAAGCGAAGCAGTCCATAAGAACCAGCGTGTGTCTTTTCCCAGCGACTGCCACCAGGCCATAACTGTCCACAATCCTACCAAAGCAGCGATAACGACCATCAACTGATTGCCTGGCAGCCAGGAAGAGAGTACTGCGCTGATTGAGGAAGGAAAGCTGTCATTGAACAACAACACCACTGCAGCAAAATTCTGCACAAACCATTGCGGATATGCGAGGAAAGCCGCGGCAATCAATAAACTCATCGTTACCAGGGCGCTTCGAATTAAACGGGAATTTCTGTGGGAGACCGCATAGAGCAAGACATACGGGAGCAGCAAAGCAACCATCGTCGGCTTTAAAATGGTAAGACCAAACAGCACTCCGGCGGCGCGATCTCGACCAAGGATCACCATCCTTAAACCAAGGGTAATCAACATGGCGATCAGCAGGGCAGGATTACCAGAATACAACCCGCGCACCGTTGGATATCCGATCAGAGAAAAGAGCACAACTGCCCCCAATAATTTCGCCGAAGGGTTCCAGCGGGTCAGCGAAAGCGTGCCAAAAATCACCGCAAGCAAGGCGACCACCAACAAGATCATCCAGATCGCTTTGGCCAGTGGATAGGAAGAGATCAAGCCAAAAGGCAGAAAAATCAACATCCCATAGAAAGGATAAACAAAGCGAGAATCTGGATCTGTACCTTCAGGAAAATAGTAACGAAGGGCATTGAGGTCATACGGGTTGGTGCGGTCAGTGATCACCTGCCGGGCAGCAGCCCACAGCGGGGCAAAGTTATCGGTGGTATCAGGCTTAGCAGCATACTGATAGATGGCCCAGGTCAACCCCCCAGCCAACAGCAAGGCAAAAATGATCACTCCCAGCTTCGCACGATCCTGGCGTTGGTTACGCAATGGAACTCCTCTATTTGGTCTCGAGATAAATTAATGGTATCACAAGGAACGAAGATTACGTGTGATAATTTCCTCCCCTTTCCAAGATAAACAATATCAAACTTCGTTCAATCAAAAAAGCGGGTGATGGATAATCCATCACCCGCAGCTTTATTCAGTCAAAATTATTCGCCAAGGTACTCTCGTAATTTACGTCGAATCACCGGATGGCGCAGACGGCTGAGCGCTTGAGCTTCAATCTGGCGGACCCGTTCTCGGGTGACACCCATTTTGCGGCCAACTTCTTCGAGGGTGTAAGCCTGCCCATCAAGCAGACCATAACGCAGCTGTAAGATGCGCACCTCACGTGGGGGCAGCGTATTAAGCACTTCTTCGAGATGTTCTTTTAATAAATTGTAGGTTGCCGACTCGGCTGGGGCCGGAGCTTCACGGTCTTGAATAAAATCGCCCAAAACGGAGTCTTCTTCGTCATCCGTCGGGGTTTCCAATGAAAGCGGCCGGCGGGCAACCTGGATCATATTCTCCACCTTCTTGGGGGGAACATCCAGCGCTTCGGCCAGTTCTTCGACTGAGGGATCTCTACCGAGGCGTTGGGTAAGCTGATGCTGGATGCGGAGCAGCTTATTGATCTGATCACCCATGTGAACTGGGACACGAATTGTGCGTCCCTGGTCAGCGATCGCGCGGGTGACAGCCTGGCGAATCCACCAGGTAGCGTATGTGCTGAATTTATGACCACGGCGGTAGTCAAATTTCTTTGCCGCGCGGATCAAGCCGATATTGCCTTCCTGGATCAAATCCTGGAAAGGCACACCGCGACCCATATACTTCTTTGCGACACTGATCACCAGTCGTGAGTTCGCAGTAATCAAATGTTCTCGAGCAGACCAGCCGTCTTCGATATTGTCGCGATGATCGTAACGATCATCATCAGGCAGACTTCTGCCGTCTCGGGCAAGGGTTTCTCGGGAGATACGGCCTTTTTCAATCCGCTTGGCGAGGTAGACCTCTTCATCTGCAGTGAGCAGCGGCACCCGGCCGACTTCCTTGAGATACAAACCGATCATGTCATCGGTGTCAATATTCGCTAAATAATTATCTTCAAGGGCTGCACGAGCAGCGCGTTCTTCTTCTTCTTCTTCGGCACGCTCTTCAGCCTCAGCGATCAAACCTTCGTCGGTTGGTTCAATCGTGGTATCGTCGTCCAGGTAAGGGATTCCCGCGCTGAGCAAAGCCGCAAAAGCTTCTTCAAGTTTATCTACATCTCGTTCCGCTTCTGGAAAGATTTTAAGGATATCATCAATGGTCACATAAGTTTTCTTCCGTCCAAGTTGAATTAACTTGGCAACCGGAGTAAAATCTTCCGATTTTCCACTAATTTCTTCCAGGATATCATCATCAATAACTGTCATACAAAATCGTTCCTTAAATTTATTTACCAGCTTATATTAGATTAGCTTATAAATATTAATCTTACATAAATATGGTATGAATATCTCGTGAAGGTTTTTGGGCCAGGTAATGGAGGTGTTATTACCTTCTCAGCATACACCTTTTGGAGCCAAAAGGCAACCTTCATATTTTTTAGGGTACATGATCAGCCAATTATGGCTTTTAGTCAAAAAAACACCCAGACCAAAATTCTGCTTACGGGATACTTCGATCCCGCAGTCATCACTACATGCAGGTTTTAGCGGCGTGTTTTTTTAGCGAGTGGCAATAAAAATCCCAGCAACCAGATTTTCGGTGCTGGAGAAATATTCGCTTTGGCGTTGCTACTGTAAGAATATACATTAAAATAAGATCAAAAGTCAATAGGCAATTTATCTGGTTTTCTGAAAATCTAATTTGAATTGAGGAATAGATGAAATCATCCAGGTTAATCGGGGGGATCGAAGGTGGGGGCACAAAATTTAATCTCATCCTGGCAGAAGTGGATGAAGGGCACACCAACAAGATTCCCAAGACTTTAGCTGCTCAACAAATCCCCACAACCACACCGGCAGAGACGCTCAGCAAGGTGATTGATTTCTTCCAACGCCAGGAAAGATTTACGCTCAATTCAATCGGTTTAGCCTGCTTTGGACCGCTGAACCTGGACACCACCACCACAGGATATGGGCAGATCACCAAAACCTCGAAGCCCGGTTGGTCAGGTTTTGACGTGCTGGGTGAACTGCAACAAGCCATCCAAGTTCCAGTCTATTTAGATACCGACGTAAACAGCGCAGCGATCGGAGAGCATCTTTGGGGAGCGGGAAAAAGCGTATCGAACCTGCTCTACCTGACGGTAGGAACCGGGATCGGCGGTGGAGTACTGGTCGATGGCAAACCGCTGCATGGGCTGACCCACCCAGAGATGGGACACATCAACATCCCCCATGACCTGGAGCGGGACCCCTTCCCGGGAGACTGTCCAATCCACGGCAACTGCCTGGAAGGCCTCGCCTCAGGAAGCGCGATAGGCGCTCGCTGGCAGGCCGCCGCCGAAACACTCCCCGCAGGGCACCCAGCCTGGAAGCTGGAGGCGGAATACCTTGGCACAGCCCTGACAAACTTCATATTAACGCTTTCACCGCAACGGATCATATTAGGAGGCGGGGTGATGAAGCAAACCTTTCTGCATGCGATGGTTCGGGAGGTGGTGCTCAAAAAGTTGAATGGTTACATTCCCCATCCGGCAATCACTGAAAAGATTGAACGATATATCATGCCGCCCGGGCTGGGCGACCAGGCAGGGGTTTTAGGAGCGGTTGGGCTGGCGCTGGTCAACGTCAAGGAATAAATGGCATATCTTGTTTAACCATTAAACCTTCCCCCAAGGTTATAATCTGGGAATTACTCGTTTTCGAAAAAAGGCTGAACGATCAATGAAGCAAAAATCAACCTCCCTATCTCGTCAGGACTTCCTAAAGATCTTAGGGTACAGCACCCTGGGTCTTGGACTTGAAACAATCCTGTCTGCCTGCAGTCCACAAACCCTTGTGCCTGCCCCCACAAGCACCGCCACTGCAACCCAAATACTCACGCCAATATTCAATCCAACGACTGCCCCAACCCAAACCAATACACCAACTGCTGCCCCGACCCTCAATCCAGAGCAGGCTGCCGCTGCTGCTCGCGAATCTCGCCGGCTGAGCCTGATCGAGAAATATGGTCCAGCAACCCGCGCCCTGCCCCTTGAATTCCACGGCGATTACTACTATATGCTCGATGGGATGTACAACATGGATCCGGAAACCTTCACCTGGATGATGGAATGGTTCCAGGCAAACGATGTCTGGTCGGTGAACGGCGCTGAACTGGCCGGGTTTCTCGATGGCACCATGGAACTGCCCGCCCGCTGCGTGGTGCTGACCACCGACTCTGGGTATACCTCCCAGGAATCGCTGACCCGGATGATCCCGGTCTTACAGCACACCGAGATGCACTTTATCAGCCTGATCTGGACGGCCAGGATGACGGCAGCAGAAACCATCGCCTGCCAGGAAGATGCCTGCTGGGAAAAATTCCGCCAGGCCAGGGATTCTGGGGTTTTCACCCTTGGGACGCATTCAGAAAGCCATGCCGATTTTAAAAAAATGGATGCCGCTCCGGGGCTGGAAGAACTGCTGCAGTCCAAAGAGGAAATCGAAACAAATTTAGGGGTTGAGGTCGAGTACCTCTCCTGGCCGTATGAACACTGCCCCACCTGGGCAGACCAGCTCGGTGATCTCGGCTTCAAAGCCGCCTTTGGCGGTCGGCCGCGGGCATTGGACCTGTGCTCGGTATTCGCCGAGGACGAGATGCGCTGGTGCCTGCCGCGCCTGCTGCCCCCCAACCGCGGCACCCGACAATCCAGCCGGCCGGAGGGAATGACCCTCGAAGAGATGATGCGCGCCTACAGCGACGGATTTGAGGAATAATGCTGCCCAACTTTATTATCTTAGGCTCACAAAAAGCGGGGACCACCTCGACGTATGAAGTGTTTAAACTGCACCCAGAAATTTTCATGCCGGCCAAGAAGGAGCTGAATTACTTCTTCCATCAAGCTGAATACGCCAAAGGCACAAAGTACTATCAAAATTATTTCACAGCCGCCCAGGCGAATGCAATAGCGGTTGGGGAAGCTTCCCCAGGGTATATCTGCCACCCTGAAGCGCCCCGGCGAATCCACCGGCTGCTGCCGGAGGCTAAGTTGATCGTCACTGTGCGGAACCCGATTGCCAGGGCGTATTCGCAGTTCTGGGACAACCGCCGCAGCCTCTCAGAATCGCTTTCTTTCCCAGAGGTGATCGAACAGGCTTTAGAACCTACTTACCAGCCTGGCCGGTTGGGTTACTTCAGCCGGGGGACCTACATGCAGTACATCCAGCGCTACCTCGATCTGTTTCCAGCGGAGAATTTACTGGTGCTGCCCTTCGAAGATTTGCAAGACGACCCTCAGGGATTTTACCGAAAATGTTTTGAGTTCCTTGGCGTTGATCCAGACTTCACCTGCCCAGAAATGAGCCAGGCGGCTAACCCGGCGGCGGTGTGGGATAACTCCTTGTACCGCTGGTTCTTCGAGCATCCCCACCGGGCACGCTGGCTGCCTGCAAAACTGCGCCGTTTTACCTTTTGGGGGAAACGGGTACCCTACCAGTATCCACCGATGGATGCAGAGAGCAAAGCTCGATTGGTCGATTTTTATCAACCGTGGAATCAGCGACTGGGAGAATTCTTGGAGCGAAATCTATCCACCTGGAACGAATGACCTTAGCATTTGCGATAACTTTTGAAAAATCTTTCCCCCATATATCCTAATTCCTCAGCAGTATTAACCAACAATCTTGTATAATGGATTAATAAGTTCGGAAACAATGCAGGGTGCAACAAGTGAACTTGCCAACCATTAAAAGGGAAAAACTATGAAAAAGCAATTCCTCCTGGTATTGTCGCTGTTTTTAATTGCCGTTTTTGTTAGCGGCTGCGATACCTTTTTTGCCAATCCGTCTCCACCCTCAGAACATGAACAGGCCGAAAATCCACTCTGGCTGACCCCGCTGATCGAGACCCAGGATCCCGCTTCAATCGGCACTCCCCTCCCCGTAATCGCATACCCAGGGAACCTGGGGGATCAACTTGGCGATTCCCCGGAGTTTCAGATTGCCACCCCGCTTTACCCGAATTTTAGTATTCTTTCAGCAGCACTGCACTTCTGCGACGGCGATGTGTTTGTCAAGATCGGGGTAAAAAACAATGGCCCATATTACTTCCAATGGATAAACATAACAATTTTCCATGGATCATCCACGTTCTACAATTACAAGGTTGAAGAACCTTGGATATTTAATGGATCGCAATGCCCAGTACCGGTTTCTGCGCATCCTTCTCTCGGCCCTGGGGCAAGCGCCTATATCTATTATCCGGTTACACCTGAATTTCCTCACATCGAATATGACATCAGACTGCGGATGTGCACATTTAATACAATTCCAGATTATTGCCCAGAACGTACTTATCTCCTAGAAGAAGACATCTGGCCATTAAAAACCGCACCTGAATTACATTTAAAAGAACTGGCTTTGTGCTGGGTTGGACCCGGTCCCCTTTATGAAGTGGTTAACTCAATTCCCGAAGGCAGCAGTGTCGAACTGCTCGGCATCGGAGACGTCGAGGGATTCCTTGTCGTCCAGGAGCCCAAATACCAGCGTGCTTGCTGGCTGCGGGCGGAATTCGCTGAGGATCTTCCAGAAGAAACATTACGAGAGCTCACCACCTATGACACCCCGCTGCTGCCAGAGGGCGTCGTTACCGGACGGGTATACAAAGATCAAGACGGAAACGGCAGCTTTGGCGGGTCCGATGTGGGCTTCCCAGGCGCTCAGGTATCCCTGGCTCCTGGATCGTGCAGCAACTTTGGTCGGCCAATGACAACAACCACAGATTCCAATGGCTGGTATTCATTCTCAAATGTAGACCCTGGACCTTACTGCGTCTATCTCGCCAAGCCAAATACATGCAAAAAATTCTCAACTGCTGATAGCTATGATCTCTCGGTTGATTGGGCTTCTGTACTTGAGAAAAACTTCGGACTGGAAGGCTGCCGGTAAGCCTGAATCCAGAAACCATGGCAGGACGAGGAAAAACCTCGTCCTGTTTTTTTCCCACCTTCAACCTGTACGACACTCAGCACCAGGTTGGATCCATGGATCTGCTTGATTAATTCAATATTTCAGGTCTCGTTCAATAATCCACCAATATTCCTGTATAATGGATTAATAAGTTCGGAATCTTTATAGGGAGCATAGAGCGGACTTACCAATAAGTTTTTAGGGAGAGAACGATGAAAAGACACTTCCTCTTGGTATTAACGCTTATTATCGTTGCGATTTCAGCGAGCGGGTGCGACACCTTTTTTGCCAATCCTTCACCACCCTCAGAGCATGAACAAGCTGAAAATCCACTCTGGCTGACCCCGCTGATCGAGACCCAGGATCCCGCTTCAATCGGCACCCTTCCCCC
>JBDLJU010000133.1:0-8705 GCA_039714215.1 Chloroflexota bacterium
GACCAACCCGAGACCTTTCTCACCGAATGCCCGCACCCCTGGTCAACCGAGATAAAAATCATTGGCGCGGCAGCATTCACCGGCGTGTTCGATTACCCCACCCTGGCAGATGGACGGGAAGATATCGCATCCTATGTTGAGTCTCTCCTGGGCGGTACGATAGATGAAGTCCCAGAAATCTGGACACAGGCTTCTCCCCAGAGTTGGATCACGGGCAGCGAACCCCCGTTCTTATTGCTCCACGGTTCCCTGGATCGCAACATCCCCGTGGCACAATCCGAGGCTTTTAAAGCCGCCCTTGAGTCCGCAGGGATCAACGTTGAATTTCACTTACTCCCTGGCATGAACCACAACGGAATTATAAGAGTCAGTGAAACAGCCTACCTGGTGAATGCTTTCCTCTTTAAACTTCTCCAGTAATTATTTTTTCTTTAAGGCTGCCAACCTGAGCCATCTGGAGCAGCAGGAAACGAGTCTGAATCCCCCCGTCCGTTAAAGGCGTCAGCCCTGTGAGATCCACAGGGCTGACCAACCAACTCAGAAGGAGGAAAGCGAAGGTTACATGCAAGAAACCTTCGCCATAAAAATCTTATTGGACCAGCAAATCTGCAGTAGCTTGAGCTGGCAAATTATTATTAATCACGGTCGTGCAGGCAGTTTTATCCTGCAGGTTGCACAACAGGTAATGCGTGCAGGTTCTTTGATTCATTCTGGGTGGTGTGTCTGGGAAAATATCGGCGGGATAAACAAAAATGGATTCGATCTCAACATCGCAGTTGGCATGCGAGCAATACTTCTTTAAAACTTTTTTAGAAACACGACTCTTGTTGAACATCGCAACCTCCAAAATTTCAGCAATTATTAATATATTTAGTGTACCACCACAGAAGTTTGGTTCAGGTGGCAATTGTCCCTTTCTGGCAGGACGGATGTCCTCTATTGCCAAATCCGGCAGGGAATGACCGATTGGAGAACAAATCAGATGAGCTTCGGTTTTTGATGAGATTCCGGCGATAACTAGTGCAATGAAGCTGAAATAGTATAGCCTTTGACAGTTTCAACGGGCAAGGCTACAATGTAAAGAGAAGAAAAATATTGATTTTGCATAGATGAAAGCACAGGAATCTGAAGGAATTTGATGGTCGCAGCCAACAAAAAAACTATTATCGGGCTAACAGGCAATATTGCCACCGGTAAATCTGTCGTTCGGAAAATTTTTGAACATCTCGGCGCATATACGATTGACGCTGATTCCCTGACCCACCGGGTGATGGCCAAAGACGGACCTGCCTACCAACCGATCATTGACTTATTCGGCAAATTCGTGCTGACTGAAAATGGGGAAGTCGACCGCGCCAAACTCGGCAAGTTGGTTTTCTCGGACCAAAGCGCCCTGGAAAGCCTTGAAGAAATTATCCATCCCCTGGTCCGTCAGGCAGCAGATTACTTGATTAAACATGCCACCCAATCAGTGATTGTGATCGAGGCGATCAAACTACAAACATCACCACTGGTCAGTTATTGCGACACCGTTTGGATCACGATGAGCACTGAAGAAAACCAGCTCAAACGCCTCACCGAAAAGCGCAAGATGAGCGTGGAAGATGCCCGCCAGCGGATCGCTGCTCAATCACCTCAGGCAGAAAAGGCGGCGCTGTCCGATTTGAAAATAAAAAATGACGGCACCATCGAAGATGTCTGGAAGCAGGTGCAGGCTGGATGGGAACTCTGGTTCCCGGATAACCCAATCCCCGCATACGGACAGCCTGCGACTGCCAAAGTATCAACCGCGCCAGCCGCGGCCTCGCCCGCACTGGCAACCGCCGAAATGCGTGCCGAACGCGCCAGGCCGAATATGGCCCAGGCAATTGCTGATCTGATCAATAAACTCTCGCCAGGCTCCGAGCAGCTCTCGCGGATCGATATCATGACCACCTTCGGTGAAAAAGCTTACATGCTCCTGCTTGCCGAAGAGCAATTGGTTGGTGTAGTTGGCTGGCAGATTGAGAACCTGATCGCGCAGATTGACGAATTCTGGCTGGAGGTGGGTGTAAACATCCCAAATTCGATAACGCTGCTGGTAGAAGCCATCGAAGTCGCTGCCAGACAGCTTCAAGCAGAAGCAGCGCTGGCATTTGTACCAAAAAGCCTGGCCTCCGAAAGCAATACCTGGAACGACCTGGGCTTTAAACCACGTTCCGTTGAACATCTCACTGTCAATGCCTGGCGTGAGGCTGCTGAACAAAACCTGACTGACAACGCAGATTTGCTTTTCAAGCAGTTGCGTATTGATCGAGTATTACGACCCCTATAATAACTCACGATGATTTCCGGGGTTTTAAATATTAACAACTTGTAAGGCGGAGCCTATCCCGTGGCGGATTTTTTTGATAACATCCTCTTCATTTTTCAGCGACTGACCTGGGTCAGCCTGCTTGATATTGGCCTGGTTACGCTGATCTTTTTCTCTTTACTGGTCTTCCTCCGGAACTCGCAGGCAATCGTTCTCATTCGCGGGATCATTTTCCTCGCAATCCTGATCGGGATATTAATCAACGTTTTTGAGCTGCCTGCTTTTTCCTGGCTGATCATCACCACCCTGCCTACTTTGCTGCTGGCTGTACCAGTGATCTTCGCTCCTGAGATCCGTCGAGCGCTCGAACGGATTGGCCGCGCGGGCGATTTCTTCCCAACGACCCGCGGCCGGGCCAGCACCCAGGACACAATTTCCTCTGTGGTACATGCTGCAGAACGGCTTTCCAGCCGGCGCCACGGCGCGCTGATCATCATGCAGCGCTTTGATTCAATCGAAGAATACATCGATACCGGCATCCCGATGAATGCCATCGTTTCGCCAGAACTGCTGCTGCAAATCTTTTACCCCAACACCCCGCTGCATGACGGCGGCGTGATCATGGTCGGCAACCGGATTTCGGCTGCAGGCTGTGTGATGCCGCTCTCGGCGAGTGGTGTGCTTTCTCTCTCCGCAGAACGGAAGATGGGGCTTCGCCATCGTGCAGCCTTAGGCTCGGCAGAGGTCAGCGACTGCGTTGCAGTTGTGGTTTCCGAAGAGACTGGTGCAATCTCAATCGCTACCGGCGGGAGAATGATCCACCGCCTCGATCCAAAACGGTTAGAAAGCGTACTTCGGGCGATCTACAAACCCGATCAGCCCCGTCAGGGACTGGAAAAATTCCTCAACGAATTACTCAGCCGCCCCCCATCCGGCGAAGAACTCAGCCCGGCAGGAGAAGATTAATGCTGAAACGCGTTTTTAAATTCCTGCAGCAAAACTGGGAAACTTTACTTCTCGCTTTCATCCTCAGCGTTGCGGTGTGGATCTCTGCAGTTGTCGCCAGCGACCCAAACCACGAAGAACAATTTCCCACCAGCATTCCCCTCAAAGTTTCCGGCCTGGCAGATGACCTCCAGATCCTGGGCAGCGTACCCGACTCAGTCATAGTCAATCTGCGTGCCCCACAATCTCTCTGGGAAGAATTGCAGAATAACCCGGAATTAATTCAGGCAAAATTAGACCTCTCTGGTTTAGAACAAGGCCAGCAGCAAGTCGCGGTGTCTATAATCTTCGATACCTCACCTGTTGAGCTCACCGAGGTCGACCCCGAAACAATCGACCTGATCCTCGAAAGAGAAGTAACCGAACTATTCCCGATCCAAATCACCCTGATCGGCGACCTGGCATTGGGATATGAGGTAGGAGATATTCTCCTCACCTCCAAGATCGCCACCGTGATCGGTCCAGAATCCCTGGTATCACTGATCAACGAAATTCAAGGCTGGATCACAATCTCCAACGCCCGCGATGATCTCATTGACCAGCTCGAGTTGATCGCTGTTGATCAAAACGGCCAGCAAATTTCTGGTGTAACTATTTCCCCCAGGGAAATCTCTACAACCGTCCAGGTGGTACAGAGCGGCGGTTATCGTGAGGTTGTCGTAAAAGTAGAAACCATCGGGACGCTACCCAGCGGATACCGGTTAACCAATATTTCCGTTGCCCCACCTACGGTAACGATATTCTCCTCTGATCCCCAGCTGGTCGCGGAAATGCCTGGCTTCGTCAGCACCCAGCCAATTGACCTGCGGAATACCACCAACGATCTTGAAGTTCACCTGACCCTCGACCTCCCCACCGATGTGGTTATGGTTGGTGACGATCAGAGTGTAGAAGTGCAGGTCGGCGTTGCCGCCATAGAGACCACCATTTCCCTCACCCTGCCCATCCAAATTTTAGAACTGGGGCCGGGGCTTTCCGCGACACTCTCCCCCGAAACGATCGAGGTATTCCTCACGGGGCCTTTGAGCGTCCTGGACTCTCTCACCCCTGAGGATGTGATTATCTCTATATCCCTTTCTGGCCTTGGACCAGGGACCCACCTGGCTGAAACTCATGCTGAGGTTCTCAGCGACAAAGTCGTGATAGAATCAATTAATCCGGATACGATTGAAGTGATCATCACCCAATCTGATTCCGCAACAGACCCAAATCCAACCTCAGAGAGCACCTCAACAGCAACTCCCTGATTCGAAGAAGATACTATGCAAAAACCCGTAATCGCCCTTGTTGGTCGTCCCAATGTGGGCAAAAGCACCTTATTTAACCGGCTGGCGGGGGAGAGATTGGCCGTGGTCGATGAAATCCCCGGCACCACACGCGACCGGCTGCACACACAGGCCGATTGGGCTGGTGTGGAGTTCATCGTTGTCGATACCGGTGGGATTGACCCCACGCGGGTTAAAGTAGGTGCCGGCCGCCAGCCGCTATCAATTGGCTCAAAGGAATTCATCGAAGATATCCGCCAACAGGCAGGCACCGCCATCCGTGAGGCAGATGCAATTCTTTTCCTCGTGGATGTTGAAAACGGGGTGACCCCCGCAGACCGCGAGGTTTCCCAGATTCTCCGCTCGCACCAAAAAGAAGTTGATGGCAAATTGTTCCCCCCAGTGCTCCTGGTGGTCAACAAATGCGACAGCCGCGGCCGCCGAGACCAGGCGATGGAATTTTACGAGATGGGGCTCGGTGAGATCCATCCGATCTCTGCACTGCACGGCACCGGCACCGGGGACATGCTCGATGCCCTCGTCGAAGTCTTAGATGTAGAACCCACCGATTACCAGGAAGAGGAAGAAGACGATACCGTCAAGATCGCCATTGTGGGGAAACCCAATGCAGGCAAATCCAGCCTGCTGAACAAACTTCTCGGTGAAGACCGGGCAATCGTCAGTCCCATCGCGGGGACCACCCGCGACGCAGTTGATGAGTACCTCACCTTTGAGGATATTCCCATCACCCTGATCGATACCGCCGGAATCCGCCGGCGCGGAAAAGTTGAACCCGGGGTTGAAAAATACTCAGTGATGCGGGCAATGCGGGCAATTGAACGTGCCGATGTCGCCTTGCTGGTGATCGATGCCACCACCGGGATCACCAACCAGGACACCCACATCGCCGGCTATATCCTCGATGCCTGGAAAAGTGCAGTCGTGGTGGTCAACAAATGGGATCTGATCGAAAAAGATTCCTACACGATGGATGCGTACCGAAAAAAGATCCTTTATGAACTAAATTTCATGGATTATGTACCCATGCTGTTTATTTCTGCACTGACCGGCCAGCGGGTCAGGCAGGTACTTCCCCAGGCCTTGTTGGTTCAAGAAGAGCGCCTCGTACGCCTGTCCACATCCCAGATCAATAAAATCCTGCA
This sequence comes from Chloroflexota bacterium, assembly GCA_039714215.1. Taxonomy (GTDB): domain Bacteria; phylum Chloroflexota; class Anaerolineae; order Anaerolineales; family UBA11579; genus UBA11579. The sequence continues at coordinate 5,727 of JBDLJU010000133.1, forward strand.
AAAAGCCGTACTCAAGCACCCCTCGCCTTCAAAAAACGGGCGCCATCTCAAAATCTACTACGGCACCCAGGTACGCTCTGACCCGCCTACCTTCCTGATTTTTGTTAACGACCCGAAGCTGCTGCACTTTACCTATAAACGGTATTTGGAAAACAGGTTTCGGGAATCTTACAGTTTCGTCGGCACACCGATCCGCCTGGTGTTTAAACAGCGGAAATAACAACCATGTTAATCGTTTACCCGTAATCTGGGTAAACGAGACAATCATCTTGTGAGGTTGTGTTATGAAAAAAAAGCCTGTCAGTGTATCCGCCCTCAAAAAAGAAATTACCATTGAAATTCTGGCCGCTTTTGGTCTCCCCAAAGGAGATTTCTGGCAATCGATTGCTGGATCGTGGCTGCGGAAACCAACCACCCGCTTTTCTGAGATCTTCGCCAAATTAGACCAGGATGTCGCCGAGTACGGTCTCACCGAGGCTGTCACCCGCATGCTGCCGAACTTCGTATCGAAAACCAAAGCCTTTGGCGCAGAAAATGTCCCCGCCGAGGGCCCTCTTTTGGTAGCCTCCAACCACCCCGGGACCTATGATGCACTCTCCATCGTCGCCAATGCCCCGAGAGATGATTTCAAGATCATCGTCGGGGGGATGCCTTTCCTTAAAAAGCTCCCAATCGCTGGCCGCCACCTGATCCACTCCGACCGGCTCAACCACAACGTGCGCGCCAACGTGGTGCGTTCCTCGATCCGCCATCTGCAGGAAGGCGGCGCTGTGCTGATCTTCCCTTCTGGGCAGATCGACCCTGATCCTGCGGTGCTTCCCGGGGCGATTGACGCCCTGCAGAAATGGTCTAAGAGCATCGCCATCATGCTGCGGCGCGCCCCCGATACCCGGCTGCTGACGGCAATCACCAGCGGAGTACTCCACGAAAGATTTACCCGCACGCCCCTGACCTTCCTGAAACCTGATGGCGCCAGCAAACGCCGGATTATGGAATTCATCCAGGTACTCCGCCAGCTGATTGCCGGTGAAGAGCTCGGGCTGATCCCTCAGGTCACCTTCGACCGGCCGCTCAGCATCCATGAACTAACCGCATCATGGGATTCAGAGCAGCTCCTCAATGCGATCATCGAGCGCGCTCGCCTGGTTTTGCAGAAACACCAGACCCAACTTGATCTTGAACAAGGAGCCCGAATTACCGCCCATGCAAATTGAGAAAACCAGGGAAAAACTATACCAGCTGGCCAAGGACGGGGTGCTGTTCTCGCTCAACCTCCCCGACACAACGCTGACGCGAGCGCTGGTCAAAAATTTTTTCGGGAAGATGATCCACACGGTCATCGATTTTGCGGTTGATTTTGACCAGCGCATCCTCAACGATGGCGTGCAGCTCGCAGCCAGGTGGGTTGCTGAGAAATGCGGCACCCCGGTGGTCTCCTATGGGACAGAAAATATTCCAACCACAGGACCAGTTTTGGTCGCTGCCAACCATCCCGGTTTAACCGATTCAATTGCTTTGATTTCCACGGTCCCGCGCCAGGATATAAAAGCGCTGGTTGCCGTGCAGTATTTCCACCAACTGCCCCACGCCAAACCGCATTTGATCTATACCGATCGGAGCATGGGGAGCAGCGTGCGTGCCGTTCGTGAGGCGATTAAGCATCTCCAATCCGGCGGTCTTTTGCTGCTCTTCCCTACCGGGCACAACGACCCCGACCCCGATGTGCAACCGACTGCCAATTTGGGATTTAACAAATGGTCATCGAGCGTCTCGCTGTTTTTACGGAAGGTCCCAGAGACCAAACTGCTCCTCTCCGTGATCAGCGGGATTGTCGCCCCGCAATATCTCAAACACCCCATCGCCCGAATTCAACCCAACCGGCGCTTCCAACAGCGGGTTGCCGAGCTGTTTCAGATGTACGCGCAATTCATCCGAAAACCGGAAACCCCGCTGGGCAAGCCCAGAGTTTCCTTCGCCGAACCAATCCGTTGGGACCAGTTAGCCAACTCTGCCTCCCAATCTGTGGACCTCCAGATCCAGACCCTCGCCCAACAGCTGTTGGCAAGCCATATGAACCAGGCTGCCTAGCCCTATTTCCCTATTTTTCAATCCTTGCACTGCCATCCTTAGAGCCTTATAATCTCTTTTGTAAAGATTAAGGAGATTTCATTGGAAGAATTTGAAGATCAATTAACTGCTGAGCTCGAACAGCAGCATACATTAGAAGCTGAAGAGCAGGCCCCAACCAGCAGCTGCTGGGTTGTGCTGCGAGAAATCCTGGAAACGATCGTATTGGCGGGCGTGCTGTTCCTGGTGATCAATGGGCTGACCGCCCGCGTCCGGGTAGATGGCCCCAGCATGGAACCTTCTTATTTCGACCATGACCGGATTGTGGTCAGCAAGGTATCTTATATTTTCGGGGAAGTGCAGCGCGGCGATGTGATCGTCTTCCCGGCCCCGATCTCTCCAGACGAAGACTATATCAAACGTGTGATCGGCTTACCAGGAGACCGCATCCGCGTTACTGGCGGCTATGTGTATGTCAACGACATCGCAATTGATGAACCCTATATCAAGTCTCCGCCCCTGACCCCCATGTCTGAGATCACCGTACTCGAAGGGTTTGTTTTTGTGATGGGCGATAACCGCAACGTGTCTTCTGATTCCCGCTCATGGGGTCCGCTGGCCAGTGAGGATATCCTCGGCAAAGCGGTATTTGTTTACTGGCCCTTCGGATCGATGCGCCTGATTGAGCATTACGAATTCGATCTGGTTGAGTAATTCCTACCTGAATTTATCAATATTTTCGGGAGCAGCTGAAACCTGCGCCCGCATCGCTTGACCGCTTCCTCCTCAGATGGTAAAATCCTGAGGCTTTTAAAATGCCCGCCCCCATCGTCTAGGGGACTAGGACGTAGCCCTTTCAAGGCTAAGACCGGGGTTCGAATCCCCGTGGGGGCACAAACAAAAACACCCAGC
>JBDLJU010000134.1:0-8688 GCA_039714215.1 Chloroflexota bacterium
AAATTGGCGACAACGCCGAGGTTATGGGTGATGAACAATGCCGATGTGGATTGATCCTTGATCAATTCACGCAGCAGGTCCAAGACTACCGCTTCAGTAGTCACATCCAGGCTGGTGGTTGGTTCATCCAGGATTAAGAGCTTTGGTTGGTTGCTCAAAGCCATCGCCATCAGGATGCGCTGCTTTTGTCCCCCGCTCAACTCATGAGGATATTTTTTGGCAATCTGCGCCGGGTCTGGTAAGTGCACCCGCCCTAACCATTCGAATACCTGCTGTTTAATAGTGTGCTTATCATTGTCGGGGAGGCTGCGTAAGCTCTCTGCAAGCTGCTCACCCACCCGAATGGCGGGGTTCAACGACGAGGATGGATCCTGTGGGACAAAACTGATCTCCGCTCCCCATAACTCGCGCAGGTCGTTGGGGGGCATCGAGAGCAAGTCTCTGGAAGCGAAGCGAATACTGCCGGCTGTGACCCGTCCTTCAGAGGAGAGGTAGCGCATGATCGCCAATCCCAATGTGGTTTTTCCAGAACCGCTCTCACCGACCAGGCCATAGATCTGACCCGGTTGGATTTCCAGGCTGACCTCACGTAATACCGGCAGGTCTAACCCTTTGGCGGCATACACCATAGAGAGGTCTTTTACTTCGAGGATCGGTCTCGCGGTCATCGGCTCATTCCTCACCGCGCAGTGCCTGTTTAAGACCATCTGCCATCAGGTTGACCCCAATCACGATCAAGGCGATCACCCCGGCGGGAAAATATAACGCCCAGGGCACCTGCGTATAGGTCCGGCGGGCTTCGTTGACCATTAATCCCCAATCAGGGTTTGGCGGCTGTACGCCCACCCCAAGGAATCCTAAAGAAGCGGTTAGAAAAATGGCATAAGAGAAACGCAGGGCGGCTTCAACCGCCAAAGCGGGGTACACCGCGGGAAGCAATTGCCGGAAGAGGATAAAGGAGGTTTTCTCTCCCTGGGTGCGGGCAGAAGCAATATAGCTCTTCTGCTTCTCACCCAAAACCACGCTGCGTACCACGCGAGCGACAATTGGGGGATAAACAATAACCAGCACCCACAGCACGCTCTCCCGTGATGGGCCAAGCGTGCCCAGCATCAATAAGGCGAAGAGCAGCGCGGGGATCGACATCACGCTGTCGAACAGGCGCATCAAAATTTCATCGAACCAGCCGCCGTAATAGCCGCTGATCAACCCGAGGAAGGTGCCAATCAACACGGAGAGCAGGGTACCCAAACCTGCCAGCATGAAAATGTCTCGCGCCCCGAGAATCACCCGGCTGAATACATCACGACCGAGATGGTCGGTACCAAACCAGTGCCCGGCAGATGGCGCAAGACGGGCTTCTTCGTAAATGATTTCGTTGGCTTCAAAGGGCGCCAACCAAGGACCAAAGAACGCCGTCAGGGCAAAGAGCACAAAAATAATAGTGCCTAATGCTGAAGCTGGCCGGCGGAACAAACCCTTGACAAATCCAACAAAACGCCGCCCCCGGAAGGCGGCAGCGTTTTGTACCTGGACTTGGTCAAGTTTGGTGGTCATTTACAATCAGGGCTGGAAGATCGTCCGCAGGTCTGTCCGCCCAGGGAAAGCCTTTAGCTCAAAGCCGGCAAACGCTGTGTTGATCGCTCCAAATTGAGCAAAGTAATAGGGAATGATCACCGGGCCGCGTTCGACCAGTAATTGTTGGATCTGGGAGTAGGCCGCAATCCGTTCAGCCTCATCCAGGGTAGAACCAGCGATCTGGGCAAGCGCATCGAACTCGGCATCGGCGAAGTGAGCTTCATTCCACTCCGCACCAGAGACCAGCATCACGTCCAGATAAAACTGCGGATACGGACGCGAGCCCCATCCGGTGATCCCCAGGTCAACTTCTAACCAGCCGTTTTCGCCATAATACACGCTTTCTGGCTCAACGCTGATCTCGACAAAAATATTGGCTTCCGCCCACTGCTGCTGGAGTACCACGGCCAGGTCTGGGCGGCTCCCGGAATCAGGCACGTGCAGGGTCAGCTCGATCCCGTCGGGATAACCAGCATCGGCGAGCAGTGCTTTGGCTGCTTCCACGTCACGGGAGGCCGGGGAAACCGAGGCATCATGATAGCTGTCGTAGAGCGGGCCGATCGGGCTGTCGTTGCCGACTGCGCCAAAGCCCTGATGCACCAATCCCAGGATTGCCTGGCGGTCGGTGGCCCGCTTGAAGGCTTCAATCACCAGCGGGTTATTGCCAGGCTCACGGTCTGAGCGTAAGCGGATCAGGTCAAAGCCATTGGTGGGGATTGCCACGGTCTCAATCCCATCTTCGGTTTGCAGGCTTTCGAATAAGGCAGTCGACATGCGCATCACCAGGTCAACCTGACCGCCGCGCAGTGCGTCGATCATGGCGATGTCATCCGGGAAGAAGATGATTTCCACCCCGTCCAGCAGCGGCTGCCCGGCAATGAAATACTCAGGATTGGCCTGCAAGATGATCCGGTCTTCGGGGTTATACTCCACAACCGTAAAAGGACCGGTGCCGTTGAAATCACCGGCATCTGTAGTGCCATTTTTAATCATCAAAGCATGGTTGTCGCTGAGATCATAGAGGAAAAACGGGTTGGGGCTTTCGAGCGTGAAAACCACACTGCTTTCACCGGCAGCTTCGATACTGACAATGTTGCTGTACAGGCTGGAAGAGGCAAAGCCCAGCTCGGGGTCGCGCAGGCGGTCAAAACTCCAGACCACGTCTGCAGCGGAGAAGGGACTGCCATCGTGGAAGCTGACATTTTCTGCCAGGGTGAAGGTGTAAACCAGACCATCTTCACTCACCGACCACTCGGTGGCGAGACGCGGCACCAGGTTAGACCTGGCATCCACGTCAACCAGGTAGTCGTAGACTGCATTGGCAACGAATACCTCAGAGTCAGATGAGATCAACGCCGGATCTGTTTGGACAATCGGATGGTTGGCTACCCGGAGGATCACTCCACCCACTTGATCTTCCTGGACAACCTGGTCTGCGGAATTTTGATTAGCAATCGCGGCGTAATCACTACTGCAGCCTGCGATAATCAACGCTGAGAGGGTCAGCAATGCGAACGCAACCAGCGTGAACTTGTTCTTTGGGAACATTTATTTTCTCCTTAGGAGTTACCCTTTTATATCTTTTTGAAATGGATAATTTATATTAATCATTACTCAATTGAGTTGATCAGCAATCAATTAATTACATCAACGATGGGGGGAGATCAATCAAGATCACAACAATATGCCTATTCTACAGCATCGGAGAGACAATTTTGTGAGCGCACTGATGCAATTAAGTATTATCTTCAATCGGCAGCATCACCTGGAAACAGGTTTTGCCAGGCGTTGAAAAAACTTTCATATCGCCGCGATGTTTTTGCACAATAATGTTATAGCTGATATTCAATCCCAGACCGGTGCCTTTCCCAGGAGCTTTGGTGGTAAAAAAGGCATCAAAGATCTTTGTCTGAATCTCGGGGGGGATGCCCGGCCCGTTGTCTTCAACTTCAACAAACACCCAATCACTCTCCTGTCTTGTGCGAATTACAATCTGGGCATCCTCCTGGTCTGCAAGAACATCAGCAGCATTGTCAATTAAATTGGTCCACACCTGGTTGAGTTCGCTGCCGTACCCCATAATTTCAGGCAGGTCGGAGGCGTATTCCCGTTTGATATTGATCTGATTCTTCAGCTTGTTGTGCATGATTGTCAGCGTATCATCGATGCCTTCATTGATATTGACAGATTGAACCGGGGCCTGATCAAGGTATGCATACGATTTTAGAGATTTCACGATCGCCGAGATTCTGCTTGAGCCCTGAGAGACTTCGTTCAGCAGGCTGTAAACATCGTAAGAAGCGTTCAGCCATTCAATTACGCACAATAAACGTTTATCGGTAAATTGTTCGGTCAGCGAGGCCAGCTCATCCTGGTCAAAGTTTAAATTAACCAGGTTAGGCGCCATCTGCCAGGCGTCTTCAATCTTGTGGGATGTCAGCCACTCCTCGATTTCCATTTCCATATCGCTGCGGGCAAGGGCATCCATTTCCGCAGGGGAAGCTGCCCGGGTGTGTACTTTTTCAGTCAAAGTATCCAGGATATTCCACTGCTGGTCATCGAAACCCAGGCGGCTGATATGCGCATAAGAGGCATCTAATTTTTTCGTAGCTTCTATCAAATGATCAGCCCCGCGCTTCACCGCCGCCGCAGGATTGTTCAGCTCATGTGCAACTCCAGCAGTCAAGGTGCCCAACTGGGCCATTTTTTCGCTCTGCCTCAGGTTGACCTGGTCCTCGCGCAGGCGCCCGAGAATATTCTGGAACAGCGACTGCATCGCTGTTAAACTCGAATTCATCAATCGCTCAAGTTCTCGCCGCCGAATGGTATAGAAAACCACGTCCGTGCGCGCCCGCACCGTGGCAGAACGGGGAACTTGCTCCAGGAGCGCCATTTCCCCAATGACTTCACCAGTTGTTCTCACCGCCAGGAGCACATCCCTGCCGTTGGACTCTTTGATAATCTCAACCTCGCCTTCTTTAATAATATAGGCACGATCTCCCTGGTCCCCCTCGTGGAACAGTTCCTTTCCTTGGGGAAGATTTGCAAGGATCACGGTGTCAGATAGGCGATCTAAATCTTCTTGATTTAGTCCTTCGAACAATGGAATATTCTTTAAGAGTTGGTTAAACATTATACGGTCTTCAGGTACTGGTGAATCAAACTGACTGCGATTGCGCCATAGCCAACTGCGGAAGCCACCCGTCTGACCGCCCCTTCGCGCACATCTCCGGCAGCAAAAATCCCTGGCACATTGGTTTCCAGCATGTAGGGCGCCCGCGGCATCGTCCAGCCTTTCGGCCGCTCGCCATCACGGAGCAGGTCCGGCCCGGTGGGGATAAAACCCGCCCGGTTGCGTTCTGCAATCCCATCGATTAGATCGGTATGGGCAACCGCCCCGATGAATATGTACATCGCTGCGGCGGGAACGGTCTGGCTTTCCTCAGTCTGATTGTTGACCATCGAAACTTCCTCCAGCCGATCTTTCCCATGAACTTCCGCCACCTCCCAGTTGGTGAGCACATCAATATTTTCTTGTGCATTGATCTGATCGATCAGGTAGGATGACATGCTGGTCTCCAGGGTACTCCCCCGCACCAGCATGGTGACCTTGCTGGAATATCTGGCGAAATACATCGCTCCCTGCCCGGCAGAGTTTGCCCCACCAACCACGAAGACATGCTGATCCTTAAAATTGGCGGCCTCAGTGAGTGCCGCCCCATAATAGACCCCCGCGCCGGTCAGCCGTTTAACCCCGGGCACATCCAGCTCCCTTAAGGACACGCCGGTAGCGAGCAGCAGCGCCTTGCAGGTGATCCGCTGCCCATCACTGAGCGTGACAATTTTATAAGGTTGCTCTACCTCAACTTTGACAACTTCAAGGGCAGTGATGATTTCACAACCCAGGCGGATAGATTGGTCTGTGGCGCGTTTCGCCAGATCGGAACCGCTGATCCCTTTTGGGAAACCAAGATAATTTTCAATCCGCGAGCTGGTGCCTGCCTGCCCGCCGGTGGCTGACTTTTCCACCACCAGGGTTTTCAATCCTTCAGATGCGCCGTAGACTGCCGCACCCAATCCGGCAGGACCGCCGCCGATGATGATCAAATCATAGTACGGGTCTGAGGCTTCGGTCTTCAGGCCAACTTTTTGTGCGAGCAGCTGAGTTTCAGGATTGAACAAGACCTCCCCTTCAGGGAAGAACACGGCAGGCAGCTTCTTCTCGCCCTGCTGCAGGTCATCGACCAGCTTCTTGGCTTCTGAATTAATTTCGATATCGAGCCACTGGTATGGGATCCGGTTGCGGGCCAAGAAATCTTTAACATGATGGGAGCTGGCCGACCATAACGTACCTGCCACGCGGATGCCATCATAGGGCGGAGCGGCAGATGTCAGCCAATCACTGAGCAGGTCATCCAATACCGGGAAGAGCTTCTCTTCCGGTGGGTCCCAGGGTTTCATCAAGTAGTGATCGAGTTCAATTGTGTTAATGCTGGCGATCGCCGCCTCGGTATCTGCGTAGGCGGTCAGCAGGATTTTGCGCGCCTGGGGGTACAGCTGGCGCGCCTCAGCAAGGAACTCAGTGCCGCTCATTTCGGGCATGCGCTGGTCGGCGACAAACAATGCCACAGGCTCATTCCGTTTTTTTAATTCCAATAATGTGTCCAGGGCTTCCTGCCCTGAGTTGGCTTTCAACACCCGGTAATCCTTACCGTACTGCATCCGCAGATCGCGATTGATCGCGTTCAATACCTGGGGCTCATCATCGACAGACATGATCACTGGTTTTCCCATTGATTTTAACTCCTTGAGAGGGTCGGTTTTTTTCTCCAATTTATGTTGGTTTAACATAGATTGCAGTTAGGTTTAAACAAGACTTGCTTTTATATACAGCTGCGGATTGGCGATGGAAGCAAAATTCTAGATTATTATATCGTATTTAATACAAATTTTGTCTTATTTGTGTTATATTTAGGTGTATTTAAAAATTACATATCAAAAGAATTCCTCCACAACTGCTCACAACAAGAGATTAATGCTAGTTTGGTTAAATTATTCCAACCAGAAAAAGGGAAACATATGAATACAAAAGACGCAAAACATGAAGCAATGGTCGAAGGTTTTTGGCGAGATTACTTTATTGATGGTCCTCCCCAATCTCAAAGAAGCAAACAAAAGTTTTTTAAGTTCCTGCCAGCCGAGCATCGCTGCAAATTCTGTTTTGCCCCATTCGATGGCGTTGCCGCCCCGGTGGTTAAGAATCTCCTAAAGACGAAACAATCACGCTACAACCCCCACTACTGTAATACCTGTGATACGTTTTCCAAAAAGTTTCAGGGGGGAGCGAATGTGCCGATCACAATGCTGTTTGCAGATATGCGCGGCTCAACCACAATTGCAGAAAATATGGACCCGAAAGAGTTCAGCAAATTGGTCAACCGTTTCTACATCACTGCCACCCGGGTACTGACCAATTCAGGTGCGATGATTGAAAAGCTGGTCGGTGACGAAGTAACCGCGATCTTTTCACGGGGGCTCGCTGGAGAAGATTATATCGCCAAGGCAATCCGATCTGCTGAGGAACTGCTCCATGAAACCGGGCATGGTGGTAAGTACCAACCCTGGGCGCCGATCGGGATCGGGATCAATTCAGGTGAAACTTATATAGGATCTGTTGGCAACCCGGAGGGGATGATTGAAGTGGCTGCCCTGGGGGATGTACCCAATACTGCCTCACGGTTGACCTCCCTGGCTGGCCCGGGAGAAATCATCGTGAGTGAAACCACGATCTCAGGCGCTAAACACAGCACTGAAGGGCTCGAAAAACGCACCATGGCTCTAAAGGGGAAAGAGGGAGAAGTCACTGCTTACGTGATTGACTGTAATTAATCTACTGGGACTCCAAAATACAATATCGGACTTCGTTCGATCAATAACAAACCGGGATGCTTTCCATCCTGGTTTGTTTAAATCGAAACGCAGTTTCGATCAAATTACCCAGCCCAACCACTCGATTAAACGGGCAAATAAAGGGGTCAGCATCGGAGCGACCAGCAAAGCCGGGAGGAAGCTGCCAACCCGGATCGGTTTGATCTCCAGCAGGCTGCTGACCGCCAATCCCATCAGGATCACTCCCCCGGTAGCAGTCATCTCGGTGATCATTGGCCCGGTGAGCACCGCGGCAGCCTCGGCCGCCAGCAAGGTGATCCCGCCCTGGTAGACCAGGATCGGCAAAGCCGAGAACAGCACGCCGATCCCAAACGAAGCTGCAAATGCCATTGCAGCAAACATATCAAGTACAGATTTTATTGCAAGCAGGGTGATCCGCCCCTCAAAGCCATCCTGGATCGAACCGAGGATCGCCATCGGACCAACAATGAAGAGCAGCGATGCGGTCAGGAAACCGGTGACAAAATTGCTCGCTTCTGTGCCGCTGCCATTTGAGAAGCGCTTTTGCAGCACCACGCCAAGATTCCGTAAGCGGTCCTCGAGCTTCCACCACTCGCCCAGCAGCCCGCCGATCAGCAAGCTGATCAAGACGACGATCGACTGCTCGGTCTCAAGGAACATCGAAATCCCCACCGCCAGGGTGAACAAGCCCATCCCGGCGACCACGGTATGCTTAACCCGCTCGGGCAGGCGCTCGCCGAACAGCAAGCCCAGCGTGCCGCCGATCAGGATTGCCGCAATATTGATCATTGTTCCGGTCATTTGCTCTCCAAGTTTTCCGCGATATATTTCCGCAATTATAGTAGAAAAACCATAAATTAATCATATAATAAGATCAAGCAATTATTACTTTTCTTAGCGGTGGATAAAACCCAGGCCTTATGTCTGATGATGAACGGGGTACCCAATGAAAAGATGGCATGTATTCTTATTTGGACTGCTCGGCAGCCTATTGGCTGCTGGTTTGATCTTGCTGGTCTCCAGCCCGCTGCGCGGTGAGCCGGTTACCCTCCCCCCAGCGCCGACCCAGGCGCCAATCACCGTGGATATCAGCGGGGCCGTGGTTCACCCAGGCGTCTACCAGCTGGGTGCCGGCAGCAGGGTGCAGGACGCTATCGAGGCGGCGGGAGGACTGCTGCCCAATGCCTACGCCGAAACGGT
>JBDLJU010000135.1:0-8679 GCA_039714215.1 Chloroflexota bacterium
CTCGGAGGTTTCACCGGCCAGTTGATGACCCTCAGCGGGCTGGCTTTTGGCAGCATCATGGCAGCCTTTGGTCTGCTGGCCACTTTCGGCACAAAAATTGTGTTCAGCTATCTGGTGGGACGCTGGATCTTGAGCAAGAGCTCGCAAACCGATTCAGACAACTACTGGGCACACTTCGGAGCTTTGGCGCTTGGCGCATTCCTCTTTGAGCTGGTGCGGATTGTCCCCGTGTTGGGATGGCTTTTTGCTGCAATCGTAGCGATCATCGGGATTGGCGCATTCTTCTTTGTGCTGAAGGATAAGTTCAACAACAGAAATTCAGCGGTTACCCCCGCATAATTAAGTTACCAAAATCCTTCACCCCTTTTATGCCGGCGGCAGATCGATCTGCCGCCGGTTTAGATTAATTTGAACAAGAAACAGGGTTTTTCAATTTTTTATAAGGGGGAATCTTCATAAATTTAGCAATATTCGGGATAAAAACTGGTTGACAATTTCAAAGTCTCTGCGATAATTAGTGAAACTAAATTAGGTTCAAGGAGAGAAATGATGAGACTCACACCCCCGAAAAAGATCGTGTTTTGGATTTCAGTTGCCCTGGTAGTAATTGGGATTATAGGCTTCTTCTTCACAATTCCATTTGTATCTGGCCTGGCATTTTGGTTCGTTGTTGTAGGCTATTTACTCCTGGCTGCAGGCAACACCCTAAAAGGCTTCTAAGTCATAATTTTTTGATTTAGAACAACGAAATTAGAATCAAAAGACCTCTCTTCGGAGGGGTTTTTTGTTTCTAATTTGCAGCCGCGGACAGCAAGATTCCAGGGTATCCACTCAATTCCTGTTTACGAGCGCTAAACCAACCTTTCCTGTACCCCGGATTACAATCTGGGAAGTTCGTGCTATAATCCTCTCTAATTCACAAGGAGAATGGTGAGGATCGGTAGTACGATCCAAAACCAAATCGAAGCACAATCTCGATCAAACCACACAACACACATGAGATTTCTAATCACTGGCGCGGCGGGCTTCTTAGGCTCCTCTCTCGCAAACCAACTGGCGAGGGAAGGCCATCAAGTCCGCGGCATAGACGACCTTTCCACCGGCGAACCGCAATCCTTATTTGAAGACGTACATTTCACCCGCGGGGATGTCGCTGACCGCCCCAAGCTGTGGACCTTACTGCAAGACGTAGACTGCGTTTACCATCTTGCCGCGCGGGTGCTGGTCTCTGAATCGATCCTCTACCCACGGGAGTACAATGCCGTCAATGTCGGCGGCACGGTCAGCCTGATGGAAGCCATGCGCGACGTTGGGGTTGGCCGCGTGGTACTGATCTCTTCCGGGGCAGTCTACGGGCGGCAGCCCGAGCAGCCGGTCACCGAAGAGATGCCCCCCGCTCCCAGCTCACCGTACGCCGTCTCTAAGCTTTCCGCTGAGTATTATGTGCGTACTATCGGCTCGCTGTGGGGAATTGAAACTGTTTCTCTTCGGGTGTTCAACGCTTACGGACCAGGCCAGCATCTTCCTCCCTCACACCCGCCGCTGATCCCCAATTTCTTGAAGCAGGCCAGCCGGGGCGGCACCCTGGTGATCCACGGGGATGGCAACCAGACCCGCGATTTTGTATACGTCAAAGACGTGGTCCAGGCGATGATCGCCGCGGCAACCGCACCTGAGATCAACCAATCGGTGATCAATATCGGCAGCGGGACCGAGACCGCCATCCGCAGTGTAGCGCAGCAAATCATTGAACTTACCGACGAAAAAGCCGAGATTTTGTATACCCCGCGCAATGACCCAGGGGTTGAGCGATTATGTGCCGATATTACCCTCGCCAAAGAAAAGCTCAACTACCGACCGCGCTATGACCTGGCAGAAGGGCTGCGGCTAACCCTTGCTGAAGATCCGCGTTTTTCATAAACTCAATAAATCAAAGAACCTAAATATTAATCAAAAAACGAGCTCAAAAGAAGCTCGTTTTTTTCTTTCTGGATGTTAATCTAAAATGATTACCATTTACGATTTAGTTATTGGCGTTATTCTGGATGAAACTTTCGATCTCTGCCCGGGTAAAAAGATAACCGGCTGGTTTAGCCTGGCTGCCGAAACTGGTTCCCAGGTTTGCGATGCTATCCCCATTCAACATCACCACCGCCGACTGCACAGCATCATTAGAAAAAATAGTAAGCAGCAACTGCCAGCGAGCAGCGATCAGCACCACATCGCCCGTACCAAACACCTCCCCGCTCAGCAGCACAGTGAGCTGCCCTTGATTGTAAGATACCTCGTCGACCTTCAGATTTTGACCGGTCCAGGAGTTGCGCGGGTCGTTGATTGCGGCCTGCAGCCCAAGGTACACATCTGTTGCAGGATCACCGCTGGGCGTAAAATTGGAGAGTGCCGGGGAGAGGATCAAGCTGCCGGGGAGGACTGCAACGCTCCCGGCAGGATATGGATCGCCAGGTATCACAGGGAAATAGTAGTAAGTGACCGGCAGTGCATGGGTGGCTGCGGTCGCTTCGATGGTCGCAGTTTCGGCCAGCATTGAGGGAATAACGGTAACCTCAACAGTCACCGGGATTTCCACAGTGACGGGAACCTCGACGACAGACCCGGCTTCGCCTTGCAAGCCGCCGCAGGCGGTCAGCAGAATTAGTGCAAACAGAATGACTACGATACGACGCATAAGCTCTTTCTCCCATAACCCGAATATTAGATTTCAGGTATCAAGCATGATTCGCAGTTTGTGAAAAGACGCCAAAGCAGCGTCCTTATTTTGGCTTTTCCTCTTCATCCGGCGGAGGTGGAGGCAGCGGGTCCTCAGGCAATCCCAGGTCGAGCTCATCTTCCATTTGGATCTGTCCGCGCAAGAAAGCGCCTTCATCCGTGGAGAATGCTACCGTGGTCACATTTCCCCAGACCCGTCCTGTAGCTCGGATCTCAACTTTATGAGCAGTAATATCACCACGAACCGACCCAGCCACAATCACCGTCTTGGAGCGCAGGTCTTCGCAGGTCACCTTGCCGGTGACCCCAACGACCAGTAAGCCATTCAGCAAGATCTCGCCGTCAAAAGCGCCTTCAATGCGCACGCCGCCGCGTCCGGTCAGCTTCCCATGGTAAGAAGTGCCGTCACCTAGCACCGAGGTGATCCGCTCTACCTGAGAGGGGGTCTCGGTTTGATCGTCTGGAAATTCATCGCGTCTTCGAAACATAAATCAATTTTCCCATTCACAACTAATCAGATAACGAGCAGCTTTATGCTCGAGATGCTTAATCAGGAATCTCTGGAGCTGCGATAGTATTGTACCCCGAATCAACGAAGATAACCTCTCCGGTCGTCTTGGCAGAAAGGTCTGAAGCCAGGTAAACCGCGGTCCCGCCGACATCCTCGATCGTGATCTCCTGCCGCAGCGGGGCAGCTTCCTTAAATTGTTTATATAAGCTCTTAAAACTCGCCACACCCGCTGAAGCCAGCGTACGGATTGGACCAGCTGAAATCGCATTCACCCGGACGCCCTGCGGACCAAAATCAGTCGCCAGGTAGCGCATACTTGATTCAAGGGCAGCCTTTGCCACCCCCATCACATTGTAGCTCGGTACAACTTTATCCGAACCGTAGTAGGTCATCGTCATGATTGATCCGCCCGGATTGAACAGCGGCTGGAAAGCTTTTGCCAGCGCTACAAACGAAAACGCACTGATCTCTAACGCCATCGTGAAGCCTTCCCTGCTGGTGTTGTAGAACGGGCCGGTCAGTTCATCGCGGTTGGCGAAGGCGATTGCATGCACCAAAATATCGATCTTGCCAAAATGAGCTTCGGCTTTCTTGGCAACCGCCTCGATCTGTTCATCAGAGGTTACATCACACGGTTCAATGAACCCCAACCCCAAAGATTCACCAAGCGGCCGAGCGCGTTTCTCGAGCATCTCTCCCGCATAGCTGATCCCTACATTGGCGCCATGTTTGTGCAGCGCTTCGGTTACTCCCCAGGCAATTGAGCGTTTATTTGCCAGACCAAACACCAGGGCATTTTTTCCTTCGAGCAATTTCATCCTTCATCCTCCATCATCAGCAAAGATTCCCTGGTCGGAAAGCCAATCTGGCGGCAGTTGAGCTAAAAACCGCCACGGCTTACTCTTCCAGGGCTCTGACACTGAATTTAACCCAATCCGCGGCCCGGTAGTTACGAAGCGATCAGGGATCGAGATCCCTGGTTCAATCCAGACCTCTGAAGCGGGGTCGGTCAAATCCAACCGGTTGTGTTGTTCGCCGATCCCAAGCGCCTGGGTGAGCTTGGCCGGACCATCAGTCCATACCCGGCGGGGCTGCGAAATTCGACGCTGTTTGATCACCGCCAGGCCTTCCAGGGGAGTGATCGCCCGTACCAGCACCGCTTCCGGCTCTCCCTCCGGGCAGGTGACGGCGTTAAACAACCAGTGCATCCCATAGGTGAAATACACATAGGCATGCCCCGGCGGTCCGTACATTACTTCTGTGCGGGGAGTCCGCCCAGCCCTGGCATGGCAGCCCAGGTCTTGTTCACCGCAATATGCCTCGGTTTCGACGATCATCCCGGAGAGCCGCCGGCCTTGCTCCAGATGTACCAGGCGGGTACCGAGAAGCTCACGGGCGACGGATAATGTCTCGCGAGTATAGAATTTTCGAGTCAATCGAGATTGCGTTGGCATAATTTAATTATAAAGAAGTTTTAAGTTTGGTACCGCGAAATCAGATCCCCAGCAGTTCAGATAATTCCCCGATTGAATTAATCACCGGACAGTCCGCCTCGGGAAAAATTCTCTCCGGGTCGATCAATACCGGTTGGATCTTCGCACGGCGAGCGCCAACCACGTCGGCAAAGTAATTGTCCCCAATATAGACCGATTTCTCAGGAACGCTCCCTGCCATACCAAGCGTATAGAAGAAAATTTCCGGGTCAGGTTTCCAGACATTCAACATCCCCGAGTACACCCAGAAATCCAGATGTTGATCCAGCCCAGATTCCTCCAGATAGGCGCCCACCGGTCTGGAGCGGTTGGTCAGCAGGCCGACCTTGAAACCCGCTGCTTTCAGGGCATTTAGGGTGGGCACAACATCCGCCGGGATCACGTCCTCCGGCTCGTAGCTTTCCAGCATATGCTGGCTGGCTTGCTCTGCCCACGCTACGGCGCTGCCGTCCGCCACACCCATCGCCTCGATCTTACGCAAAGCATAGTTGAGCCAAAATGCTTCCTCATCGCCTGAAAAGTTCTTGACATCTTCTTTCATCTCCCCCGATGAAGCCCAATAACGGTGTGCCCACTGCCGCGCTGCCCGACGAGTACCTTCATCGTCCGGCGCACCGAGCCCGGCAACAAAATCGAGGAAAATATCCTCTCCACTGGGTCTGCTAATCCGCAGCGTGCCATCCAAATCAAAAAGTATCGTATTAACCTCAGGTGATAGTACCGGCATCTTGTTCACCCTCCAATAAAGGACATTTCAACTTTGGGCAAATCATTGGTATTCTCTGAACGCAGCTGTGAATAGCGATCGGTGCGCGCCTGCCAGATCTCGGTGATCTGTTCCACCAACTGCTGATCATTTACACCAGACCGCAGCTGTGAGATCAGGTCATGACCTTCCGCAGAAAACAGGCAGGTATACAGCGAGCCGTTGGCGGAGAGGCGGGCGCGGGTGCAGTTGCCGCAGAACGGCTGGGTCACCGAAGTGATCACCCCGATCTCGTTGCCGGATTCCTGGTAGCGGAAGCGGCGGGCAACCTCGCCGGGGTAGTTGGGCGGGATCAGTTCCAGCGGGATTTCAGCATTGACCCGCTTCACAATCTCCTGGGCGGGGACAACATCGTCCATCCGCCAGCCGTTGCTGTTGCCCACATCCATGTATTCGATGAAGCGCAGGATTGTATCCGGGGTATCAAAGCGCTGTGCCATTGGCAAAATACTCTTGTCGTTGACCCCGCGCTTGACCACCATGTTGACCTTGATCGGCGAGAAACCCGCCTCAATCGCCGCATCGATCCAATTCAACACCCGCTCTACCGGGAACTTGACATCATTCAGCGATTGGAAAACGGCATCATCCAGCGAGTCGAGGCTGACGGTCATGCGCTGTAAGCCAGCCTGGTGCAGCCTGGGGATCAGATCAACCGGGAAGGAGCCGTTGGTGGTCATCGCCAGGTCATCCAGGTCAGGGATCTCCGCCAGCATCTCGATCAGCGAGAGTACATCACGGCGCACCAGCGGCTCGCCGCCGGTCAGGCGGATCTTGCGCGTTCCCAGTGAGACGAAAATGCGTGCCAAACGGGCGATCTCTTCGAAGGTGAGCACCTCGCTCTGCGGCAGGAACTGGTAGTCGCTGCCGAAGATTTCCTTGGGCATGCAGTACACGCAGCGGAAGTTGCAGCGGTCGGTGACCGAGATGCGCAGGTCGTGCAGCGCCCGGCCGATCATATCTTTGGGGGTGGGTAGATTGTTGGTTTCGTTCATCTTAAGCATAAGGGAGGACGCCCGCGGGTATCCTCCTCAGAATAGTTATCGTAGCGGGGGAATTATAACAGATGTTTGCCAGCCGAAATTACCTTTGGAGTCGCGGCTTTAGCCGGTGGTCTTTCCGATCGATCAAATCCACTCGTCATGCGCGGCGGTCAAGTCCCCACCTGCGTCCCCGGTATTGACCGTACCGGCTGGCTCGACGAGCAGGATGTGGCATTCTTGCTCTGCTACCGGGCGGTGCTCCACACCTTTAGGCACCACCCACATCTCCCCGGCGGACAGGGTCAGGGTTTTATCGCGCAATTGCATCTGGAACGATCCTGTGATCACGATGAAGGTCTCGTCGGTTTCCGGGTGGCTGTGCCAGGTGAACTCACCCTTAATCTTGGCCAGTTTGAAGTGGTAATCATTCATCTGGGCAATGATCTTCGGAGACCAGTGCTCCTCGAATAACGCCAGCTTCTCCGCAAAATTGATCACGTCCATTTACAATTCCTTTCAGTGTGAGAGCTGTTCAATTTCTTTGATCACCCGCCCGAGCATGTCGGCCAGCTCGCCAGGCAGTTTCTCAGAGAGCAGGGCATGCATCTCCCGGTAATACCACAGCGTGCCATCCTTCCCACCGTTGAACTTCTCCCAGGTGGTTTCGCCCTCGCGGTGCAGATCGCTGACCAATGCACGGGCATTGTAGAGCTTGTCGGCGAGCAGCACCCGGCAGGTATCTGCTTCAACGTCCTTGATTTTCTTCAAATGCTTCAGCTTGCGCTCTTTCCAGGGAGGCTTGGGCGCTTCAAAGGTGTCCGAGCAGTTCGCCACGATCCGCGCCACCTGCTCGCCAAACTTGGCCCTGATATCCGCCAGCGTTTCTTCGCCGCCCTGGTCTTCGGGGCCGTCGTGCAGCAGGGCGGCAATCGCTTCATATTCCGAGCCACCATCCTCGATCACCAGCGCCGCCACTCCCAGCAAATGGGCAATGTAGGGAATCTGGCTCCCCTTGCGGGTCTGCCTACCATGCAGGCGGAAGGCAAGCTCAACAGCCTGCTCAAAGCGTGCGCCTAATAATTTTTCAGCCTGATCTTTTTCTGGCATCTGCTTACGCTCCCTCAGCAATATGCTCGACGAGCCTGTCCCGCGCCTCCTGCGGGAAGCGGGCCGGCCTGCCAGTGTTAATATCAATATACACCCACAGCACGTAAGCCTGGGCAACCAGGGCCTGGTCTTCCGCCCGACGCAGAATGAAATGACGGGTGGCGCTGGTAGCGCGCACATCCGAGAGATAGGTGTTGATCTCCAACTGCTCGCCAAGACGCACCTGCTCTTTATACTCAATCCGTGATTTACGCGCTACTGAGCCATAACCACGTTCCAGGAAATCGCTCATCCGCACACCGTACTGCGCCGCCGCCTGGATCCCCGCTTCCTCAATATACGAAAAATATTTGGCATTGTTGACATGCCCGGCAGGGTCAACATCTTCCCAGGCAACCTGGCGCCGGATCGTCACGGCCCCAACTGGGGCTTGAGGCGCCTTGGGGAATGGATCGCGCGGCATCGCCTGTGGTGGAGCACCTTCCGGGAAAAAAGCGATCTTCATCTCCTCCGGGATTGTCACCGGTCGAAAGGTTTCCCGGTCGAGCAGCACCCAATCGGTGGAGCCGCGCGCCAGCACGCCGTTCGCTTCCTGGTTTTGAATCTGATAGATCCGCCGCGAACGCACCCGCCTGAAATCACCGACCCAGGTGGTCACTGCGGCAGTATCGCCGTAGCGCAGCGGCTTTAAATACTCCACCTCGGTGTCACGGATCAGCCAGATCACCCCCATTTCGGAATAGCGATCATCGTTGTATCCTGCATCGGCCGAGGCGGCAAAAGCAGCCTCCTGCATATAGCGCACATAGTTGCTGTTGTTCAGGTGGCTGTAGGCGTCGCATTCGTAAAAACGGACCGGGAATTCACTGGTATGTTTACGCGGCATGCTTAGTATCCTTGCTCAATATTGATTTTGTTGGGGGTTCGGCCTTCCCCGGCGAGCTGGTTGAGCAGCTCAGCGAGGTGCTGCAGGCGGATGGTCTCAACCTCCATCGAACCGCCGCCGCGGTGCGGGCTGAGCACCACATTGTCCAGCTCTGCAAATGGAAAATCTGCTGGCGGAGTGTTCGCCCGGCTGTCCTCGTCAGGCGG
>JBDLJU010000136.1:0-8627 GCA_039714215.1 Chloroflexota bacterium
AATGCTGCGATCAAAGAAACTGTCAGCGGGATTGGGGTGGCAAAAAACTTTAGACAGGAAGGCGCAATCTTTGGCGAATTTGATGATGCCAACCTGAGCTCCTTCAAGGTTAACCTCAAGCGTGGTTTCGTGCTCTCGTTGGTGTTCCCTTCACTGAACACCATGGGCGGCTTGGGAACTGCTGCCCTGCTTTACTTTGGCGGGTTAGAAGCTGCTGCCGGGGTTGTATCGATCGGCGCATGGTATTTATTCATGCGCGGTCTGGATGCTTTCTGGTTCCCGGTGCTTAATCTGTCTTCCTTCTGGACCCAGGTGCAGTCGGGCCTTTCAGCGGCGGAGCGTGCTTTTGCCCTGATTGATGCTGAATCGAAGGTGGTGCAGGTAGAGCAGCGACCAGCGCCAGTATCGGGAGGAGAGATCCGTTTCGAAGATGTTGATTTTCACTACATCGAGCAGGAACAGGTTCTCAAGGATTTCAATTTACACATTCAGCCAGGAGAAAATATTGCGATGGTGGGGCATACCGGCGCCGGAAAATCTTCAATTGCGAAGCTGGCTGCTAGATTTTATGAATTTCAAGCCGGGAAATTGCTGATCGATGGTGAGGATATCCGCAGCTTTGACTTGATTTCTTACCGACAGCGTTTAGGAATCGTCTCCCAGGTGCCCTTCTTGTTCTCAGGGACTGTGCTGGAGAATATCCGCTACGCGCGACCAGATGCGAGCACGGAGGAAGTTTTAGCCCTCGCTCGTCAAATTGGCGAAGGCGAGTGGTTGGAAACCCTGCCGCAGGGCCTGGAGACCGAGGTTGGCGAGCGCGGCGGACGCCTCTCGATGGGTCAGCGCCAGCTGGTCTCCCTGCTGCGGGTCCTGGTGCAGGAACCGGCGATCTTTATCCTCGATGAAGCGACGGCAAGCATTGATCCGTTCACTGAGTGGCAGATTCAGCAGGGATTGGATTTGATCCTGCGCAACACCACCAGCATCTTAATCGCACACCGCCTCTCAACGGTTAAGGCCGCTGACCGGATTATCGTGTTGGAGAACGGCGGCATCATTGAAGAGGGCAACCACGACAGCCTGCTGGCAGCCGATGGGCATTATGCCAGCCTGTACAATACTTATTTCCGCCACCAGAGCCTGGCATACGTGGAGCAGGCGGGGGATTTAGCTGCCGCGGAGGATTAATCACCTCAGATTTATCAAATAAATCAACCCAAGAGGGATATGGGGCGGCGTATGAAACTGTCACTCTTCCGTCATTGAGCTAATCTTGCGCATGGGGGTAAACCCGCATACAATGGTAATGGTATGAGCGACGTAAAAACCTTTGAAGCTGCATCTACATCAACCTGGGGAACCTGGACCCGGCTGGCGCCGTTGGTTGCGTTTGGGTACCAAATAATCGCAGGGATAATTATCCTTGCGATGGCGTTTTTGGTAATCTTCCCCTGGTTTAATCTGCCCTTTCTGGGTGTGTTCTTGGACTCTAATCAGGTCGTGGTCGAAATGCTGCCCCTCTCCAGTGGAGAGACTGCTTCCGTGCTGCGGCCAGGAGATCATCTTTCTCATGTTGACGGAAAAGATGTCCGCTCTGCGGCTGGCTTAAGCACGATCCTCTCCTCACTTGAGGTTGGCGATGTGGTTGAGGTCAATCTGCAGGCTCGCAGCGGGCACATTACCAAACATGAGATCACCCTAAGTAAGTTTTCCGTCTACGACCAACTCAACATTTATTTTGTGACCTGGGTTGTCGGGATAGCCTTCCTGGGGACTGGTTTGTGGACTTTGCGGTTAAGGCCTGATGACAAAGCAGCCCTGGCATACGGTGTCTTCTCGGCTTCGTTTGCGATCGCGTTAGGCGTCTGGATCGATGTTTGGACTGCCCAGCGGGTTGTCCAGATTTGGTTGATTGCGATGGGTTTCAGTGCGGCAGGGTTGCTTCACCTTACATTGGTATTTCCCCGAGAGCAGCGTTTCGTGGCCCGCTTCCCCATCTTGCTCTGGATCCCCTATCTAATTGGGCTGGGCCTGGCGGGGATGGGGATGATGAATCTTGCCGGGAGCGGCAATCCAGAAGGTTTTACCACTGCCCGCCAATATCTGGTCTGGTACCTGATCCTCTCTTGGGTAATCTTCCTCGTGACGCTGGTTGTCCGCCGTTTTTCGAGCAAATCTCCTGTTGAACGCGAGCAAGCCCGCATCCTGATCTGGGGAAACTTGCTGTCACTGCTCCCTGGAATTTTTTATTATCTGGCTGAGACCCAGGCTTTTCTCCCGATTAAGCTTCCCTTTTTAGTGGCAGTTCTTCCTCTCTCGGTGCTGGCTTTCACCACACTGTATACCATTTTGCGCTACCGTACAGTCAACACCAGCGCGTTGATTGGGCAGGCGCTGGTCTATTCTTTGCTTACGGTGATTACCGGAGGCGGATATGCGCTGCTGATCAGCGGGGCCAGCCTGGTAACCAATCAGGTTGTTTCAGCCAGCGACCCATTTATCATTGGGATTTTTGCCTTTATTTTCGCGCTGCTGCTCAATCCGCTCCGCACTCGCGTGCAGCAAGTCGTGGATTTGCTGTTCTTCCGCGGTGGGACAAGTTTTAATCAGCAGGTAGACCTGTTTGCAGAATCCTTAGCCCAGGTTGTTAACCTCGATGAGATTGTCGCGGTCCTGCGTGAAAACATCTTTCAGCGCCTGCAGCCTGTCCGCCTGCATGTCTACGTCTACGACAACCTGGTTGACCGCTATGTGGCAACCCAGGGGGAGGACGGTCGTAATACAACCGATATCCGCTTCCCGCGGACGAGCGCATTGGTGCATACCCTTTTCGATAAGCGGGCGGCTTTATTCCTGGAAAGCGCCGAAGATATCCCCTCTGATCTAAAGCTGGAACGCTCGCGATTGGCTTTGTTAGGTTCTCAGCTTTTCTTAGCCCTGCCCGGCCAGGAACGCCTCTCCGGTTGGTTGGCGTTAGGCCCGCGGGCTTCCGGGGCAAGCTACCAGAGTGAAGATCTCGAATTTCTGACTGCCCTGGCAGAACTGGCAGCCACGGCAATTGATCGAGCACAGGTGATGGCGGATAAGGACCGCCGGGTGCATGAAATGAACGTGCTCACCCGGGTGGCGCAGGGTGTGAACGTCACGCTTAATTTCGATGACATCCTGGAACTGCTCTTTGCGCAAACCCGCCAGGTGATCCCTGCTGACGATTTTAATATCACCCTGTATGAGCAAAGCACCAATATTTTGAGAAATGCCTTTATCGTGCAGCAAGATGAACGCCTGGAAGCTAAAGAAAATCAAATCGTACCCCTCGGCTATGGTTTGGAGCGAGAAGTGCTTCAGGCACGCCGTCCGATCATCACCGATGATTTTGATCAGGAATCCCGCAACCGGCGCACGATCCCCAACCGTGAAGGCGTCTTCGCCTGGATTGGTGTCCCGCTGAATGCCGGTGCGGAAATTATCGGGGTGATCTCAGTTGGCAGCCGCAACCCCGCGGTAATTTATACCGAAGATCAATACAATATTCTGCAGGCCATCGCTGACCAGGCTGCCGGCGCGATTGTGAAAGCCCGCTTGCTTGAGGAATCTGAGACCCGGGCGCGCCAGCTGGCTGGCTTGAACGAAGTCACCCGCGGATTAACCTCAACGCTGGAGCTTGACCCGCTTCTGCAAAACATTTTGAACAGCGCAGTTGAAATTTTGAACTGCGAAGCAGGCAGCCTGCTGTTGGTCGACATGGAAACCGATGAGCTGGTCTTCGAAGTTGTTGTCGGACCTGTGGCTGAGCAGTTCCTCGGCGACCGCCTGGAACCAGGCGTTGGGATTGCCGGGAAGGCTGCTGAAGAGATGCGCCCGATGATCGTCAACAATGTCGAACAGAGCTCGGATTGGTTCTCAGAGCCAGACCAGGAAACCGGATTCAAAACCAAAGGTATGCTGGTTGTCCCGATGCACTACAAGGGCACGGTGATTGGTGTCTTGCAAGTATTGAACAAGCTCAACGGGATGCCGTTTACGATTGATGACCAGGAACTGCTCACTGCGTTTGCAGGTCAGGCGGCCGTTGCCGTTGAAAACGTGCGGCTGTATACCCAGACCGACCAGGAATTGAGCAGTCGTGTGGAAGAGCTATCGGTGATGCAGCGCATCGACCGTGAATTGAATACCAGCCTGGATGTCTCCCGTGCGATGGAAATTACCTTAGATTGGTCGATGCGCCAATCAAAATCTTTAGGCGGGCTGATCGGTATATTGGAAACGGATGGTTTGCGGGTGGTGGCTTCTGAGGGTGACATTCGCATCCTGGAAGAATTTGAAGACATGGTGCTCCCGCTGACCCTGCATGGGTTCAGCGAGGTGATCGAAGAAGGCGCTGCCCGGCGGGTAGATGCGGTTGCGCTGATGAGCGGCGGGGCATTGATGGCCGCTGCCCAGGGCCAGGTGATCGTCCCGATCCGGCGAGAAGAAGAGGTGATTGGGATGCTGGTGCTGGAGTCTGAATCGTCAGACCGTTACGATGACGCCACAATGGACTTTCTCACCCGTTTGAGCGATCATGCCAGTATCGCGATTTCGAACGCCCAGCTGTACGCCGAAGTGCAGCGCGCCAATGTAGCCAAGAGCGATTTTGTTTCCTTTGTGTCTCACGAGCTGAAAACTCCGATGACTTCAATCCGTGGTTATGCAGATTTGTTGGCCGCGGGCAGTGTCGGTGAGGTCTCTGAAGCGCAAATGGACTTTTTGAATACGATCCGCACCAATATTCAACGGATGGCAACCCTGGTCTCCGACCTGGCGGATGTCTCCCGGATTGAAGCTGGACGGCTCAGTTTAGAGTTTGCCTCCGTCAGCCTCGGCGAGATTGTCGATGAAGTCATGCGTTCCACGAAAGCAATGCTGGATGAAAAACAGCTGGTCATGGAACTGGACATCCCTGAGGATTTGCCCCTGGTGTGGGGCGACCGCAACCGCCTGGCACAGATCATCACCAACCTGGCCAGCAATGCGGTGAAATACACCCCGGAACAAGGCACTGTGTGGATTAAATGCCAGGCATCAGAAAATGTCTGGGATGAGGAAGGCGCCCCGCAGGTTGTCCATCTCTCTGTGAAAGACAGTGGGATTGGGATCAAGGAAGAAGATCAGCAGAAAATCTTCCAGCAGTACTTCCGCACCGCTGAAGGTAAGGAAACTGCAGCCGGCACCGGGTTGGGTTTGAATATCACCCGCAACCTGGTTGAAATGCAGGGCGGCAAGATTTGGTTCGATACCAGCTTTGGCGAGGGCTCCAATTTCCAATTTACGATTCCAATTTCCGAGGAAGGGTAGGATCACCGGATGACAATGAACGTTGCCGTCGGACAGGCGTTTTCAGTTGAAGGGCGTGAAGCAGTCAGCAAGGCGATTTATGATGCCCGCCTGGCACTGGATAACGCGCCAATTAACTTTGCAATCCTGATCGTTTCAATCGAGTACGATTTCCACGATATTTCGCTTGCCGCTAAATCCCAACTGGGAGATATTCCGGTGATTGGGTTCAGTACCTCCAGCGAGATTACGATTGAGGGCAGTCAGCGCCGTTCAGTGGTGGTTGCTTTGATTTCCGACGAGACACTTGAAGCTGAGGCTGATTGGCGTCCGGGAATGTCTGAAAGCAGCCGTTCGATCGCCGACCGGGTGATCAAAAGTTTAGGGATCGCAAAAAAGGAAAGCGGTGTTTTACTGCTGGTGGCAGACGGCCTCAGCGGTGAGTATGATGAACTGCTCGGACGCCTGCCAGCTGGGAAGTATGAAGTTGCCGGCTGCCTGGCGGGGGGAGACTTGCAGCAGGACCGCACCTTCCAGCTAGGCGGGGATAAATCAGGCTCCAATGGATTGGCTGCTGCTTTTATTTCAAGCCCCACGCTGCGTTTGGGTGTTGGGATTGGGCATGGCTGGCAATCTGTGGGGGCAAGCTTCAGGGTGACACAATCGCGTGATAATTGGGTGCGTTCTTTGGACGGTAAACCGGCATCTGAAGGTTATGCCTCAATGTTTGGGCGACCGGCAAAGGATTGGGGCTTCCCCCCGTTGAACTCGATGGTCCGCCTTTACCCATTGGGCATCGAGCGGGAAGACCTGCCAATGCTGGTCCACTCCCCGCTGCGGGTTGAGCCAGACGGCAGCCTGCGGATGAGCGCCTCGATCCCGGATGGATCGACCGGGCATTTAATGGTCGGCAGCCGGGCGGCATGCCTGGAAGCGGCCCGCAAGGCCACCGGCGATGCGCTGAACGCGCTTGATGGCGCCCAGCCGAAGCTGGCGGTTGTATTTGCAGACATAGCATGGGAGATGCTTTTCCAGGGGTATGCGGGGGCTGAGGTGGAAGCGATCCGTGAGGTGCTTGGCGAAGATGTGCCGATCATCGGCGGGTATACCTTTGGGCAGATCGCCCAGCCAGCAGGCGCGACCCAGGCAGAATTTCTCAACCAGCATGTGGAGGTGGTGGTGCTGGGGGAGTAAACAAAAATTATGAATTATGAGTTATGAATTATGTGGGGGAAGAGAAAAGAATTGTGAATGATGAGGTGTGAATTATGGGGGAGAATCGTGATTGGTTTGAGTGATAGCTAACTGCAAAGGAGAACAAGATGAATTCCAAATTGATTGGTTTGTGGGCTTTTTTCATCGGGATGGTGCTGGCAGTTGCGACCGTTTTCTGGGATCTGGGGGAGTGGGTGGTCCAGGTATTGATCATCCTGGGGGCGCTGGCAGGATTTTTCCACACATTCAAAGATAATTTGGTGCTCCTTGGGGTAGTCTACCTGGCGCTTTCGGCTGCGGCCAGCTCGATGAGTGAGCTTGCTGCCGTCGGCCCGGTGATCACCGATCTGGTGACGGCCTTTGTCAGCTATCTGGGGCCCGTAGTACTCACCGCGATGATGATCTGGGGCGGCGCCAAGTTGATGGCGGATAAAACCGAAGAATAATCCGCCGGGGAGGGTGGAATTGTGAAAAATAAACATTTTAGAAACTCGAGATTGGTGTTGATTGCTGTGATCTGTGCCCTGCTGGCGGCGTGCAGCCCACAGGCAGAAGCGGTGCTGCCAACCGAAACATTAATCGCCACGCCTTTCCCGGTACCCACACAAACGCCAACGCCAACCCCAACACCCTTGCCACCCGATTTGCCTTTCTCGGGGATTTATTTCAAGCGAGGCGATTCCAGTCAGCTGTATATCTTGAAGGACAGCTTGCGCGATTGGGAGATGGTTGAGTTTCCCGAGGGGAGCCAACTTGGCTTGATCAAAGATGCTCTTTCTCCTGATCAGGAATGGTTATTTTATTTCACAGGAAGCATAGAAGAAAAAAATTTGACATTAAATCTAATGAATCTACCAGATCAGATGAATATTGTTATTGCGAACCTTTTGTCAAATAATTACCCGGATGATCTTCTTGAAAGCATAGACCCTCTTGTCTTCGCTAATCCCGAAGAAATTGAAGTTTATCCTGAACTGGAGTCTTGGGATGTTGTTGCGGATACCCAGCAGACCTTCAGGGATTTCTTGGGAACGGCTGCCTGGTCTCCTGATGGAAAGTATCTGGCTTTTATTGGACAGATGGATGGTCCTTCCACGGATTTATATGTCTGCGATCTGGAAGAAAATGAAATTCTCAGGATCACTGCTGACGAAAATTTGATCGGTCGATTTAAGTGGTCTCCTAAAGGAGAGGAGATCCTTTTTGAGTATTTCTGGCCAGGATTTCCAATTCAGGGCCGCTCTTTACATATCGCTGATATTTCAGATCGGAATCTCTCTAATCCAGTTACATTCCGAGAAGGATCATTTTGGTATTTGATGGATTGGTTTTCAGACACAGAGATATTAACAACTCAGGCAAATGATGGAGCACCGAATAGTGGTTTACAGGCGTTTGATTTCAAGGCAGGGAAATTAACCACACTCTGGCCTAATTATTTTTCCGAATCTGCAATTAATCAAGCTAATCGAACAGTATTGCTCCATGGTTATCTGGAATACAACTATGATGCCAATGAAGAACTTGACAAGGGACTCTACTATGTGGATGCTGATGGAAATTGGGAGTTAGTGCTTGATTCGTATGCTGTTCCACACACTTGGAACGGCTTAAAAACTGACTTTTTGGTTCGGACCAGGGAAGCAACGTATACATTTTCGCCTGAAAATGGTCTTGTTGAACTGGTCAAATTTGGGTTTGAAGTTTCTATGATTATTTCTCCGGATTCCTCCTGGGTGATATTTATAAATAATGATTCTACACAAATTTTTGGAAATAATGATCACCTTGTTCTTGAAATTCCATCTCAGATATTTTCTGTACTCTGGGGACCCAATTCTACTGGATTTTTCTATCTGGATGATGGCTGGTTGAAGTATATTTCCTTGCCCGAAGGTGAAATCACTGTATTAGAACCGTGTCCAGAACGGGCGTGTTGGATCTATCAAGGTGAGATCATTTGGCTTGAGAATTGAATTGTTTGCTTAAAATCAAAACACCCCGGCTTGCGGGGAGCTCTGACACGAAAAAATTAGGAGAGAGAAAACAATTGATAATTGCTGCCCAGAAGTGGGATTCCCCCCCTGGGGCTGGCC
>JBDLJU010000137.1:0-8568 GCA_039714215.1 Chloroflexota bacterium
AGAATGATGACACTTCCTGGAACAATTTTTAACTATTTTGCGTTATGATTGTGAAATGTGCGGTCATTTGCTCATGTTAAAATACTTCCGTTTAATTATAGCAGCTTGAAAAATGGACTGGTATCATTCAAGAGTCCCGGATGGAATATGCGACAAAGATCGAAGTGTTGACCGTTAAATGCAGTTGGAGTAAAAATGCCGATTGACCAGACTCAACCATCAAAACCGCAGCGCGAACCGCCGGAAGATCATCTCACCGAGACGGATAAGCATCTCTCGCGGGCAGAAATGGCGCAACAGCGCCATCTGGAATCGACCCGCCAGGCAAAAGAAGATAAACTCCGCCCAGAATCACAAAAGCGGAAGGGCAAAAAACTGCCCAAGTTGGTTACTTTGCTGCTGGTTTCTTTTGCTTTTATCGGAGGATTGTTGTTAATCGGGGCATTCAGCGGGGCACTGGGTTTTTACAACGGAGACCGGGCGGCGGGGGTACAAGAGACCCTGGAGATGGATGCTTACCTGAATGAGCAGCTAAGATTGGCAGCAGAAGATTATGTTGCAGGCAACTACCTTTTGGCCCGGGACCGACTGGTCTATATATTGGAAGCCAACCGTGATTTTTCTGCAGCGATTGAACTATTGGTCGATGTACAGGTGATCTTGAACCTGACTTCGACGCCACCGGCTGCCACAGCAACCGCAACAATGACCCCTACCCCAGACCTGCGTCCCGCGGACGAGCAGTTCAATACCGCCGTTTCGATGATCTCGATCGGCGAGTGGGATTTGGCCCTGGAAACGCTGTCAAGTATCCGGAAAACCAACCCCTCCTACCGAATTATTGAGGTCGATGGTTTGATCTATCTGGCGCTGCGCAACCGCGGGGTGAATAAAATCCTCAATCACGGTGAGTTGGAGGGGGGGATTTACGATTTTTCCCTGGCGGAGAAATTTGGTCCCCTGGATAACGAAGCCAACAACTACCGTACCTGGGCGCGCTTATACCTGCTGGGAAATGCCTTTTGGGGCGCTTACCCCGAGCAGGCGGTGTATTACTACGGGCAGGTGGTCTCCGCTGGTGTGAACATCACCGACGCATCAGGCGTATCGGCGTTTTACCGCTATTGGGCTTCGCTGGCTCAAATCGGTGATTTTTCGGCGAAAGAAGGGGAATGGTGTCTGGCAAGCGAGCAGTACCAGGTGGCATTAAATTCCTGGGCGTTAGACCAACTCTTCCCCACGGCAACTTATGCTTTTACGCAGTGTCTGGCGCTGACGCCGTCAGCGACTCCCACGGCGACAATCACCCCCACAATCGATCCGTTGACCCTGACGGCCCTTGCATCGGAAGCTGCCCCGACAGCGACAGAGACCGGAACAGCCACCGCGACTGCCACCCCAACAGAGACGCCGACCCCAACAGAAGCAGGCGCACCGGCAGACACCGATACGCCCACCCCAACAGAGACACCGACGCCCACCGAAACTCCAACAGAAACACCAACTGATACCCCCGATCCTGGATAGGAAAATGGCGAAACTAAAGACTAAAAATATATCAATCGGTACATATTTGATCTACATCGGGGCGGCGTTAGTTTTTATTATTGTGGGCATTGGTTTGTCGACTTACCTGTACGACCTGCTTTATACAATTGGCGTTGGACCTGGAGGGGAACCTCGCCCTACTCCTGTTTTAAACGGAAGTTCTGGCGTAGTGGTAGATGAACCAGATGGGCTCCTGCCGTTTGATGATGCGCCCCAACAAGATTTACCCGAGTGGGACGGGTCTTCCCGTGTTACCGTGCTGGTGATGGGTTTAGACTTCAGGGATTGGGATCGGGGAACTAATGTGTATTACCGCACCGATACAATGATGCTGCTGACGATTGACCCGGTCACCAAAACAGCAGGCGTGCTCTCGATCCCGCGGGACTTGTGGGCCGCGATTCCTGGCTTTTCGCCGCAAAAGATCAACGCGGCGCATTACTTTGGTGATTTATACAACTATCCTGGCGGCGGGCCGGCACTGGCTGTTAAAACGGTGGAAAACGTGATTGGCGTGCCGATTGATTACTATGCTCGCATTGATTTCAATACCTTCGTGCGCTTCATTGACCTGATCGGCGGTGTTAAGGTAGATGTTGAACAGCGGATCGAGTTGGAAGTGATCGGCAAAGCCTATGATGTGGTTCTCGAACCGGGCCGTTATACCCTCAATGGGAAGTATGCACTGGCATATGTGCGCAACAGATATGTCGGTGATGGAGATTTTGGGCGCTCCCGCCGGCAGCAGCAGGTAATTATGGGGATCAGAGATCGGCTGCTTAATCCCACAGTATTCAGCATGCTGCTGGAAAATGCCGCAGACCTGTATGCTGAATTTACCCAGGGGATTTTGACCAATATCTCTCTGAAAGATACGCTTGAATTGGGAATTTTGGCGACCAAGGTAGATCTTGAAGATATTACCATGCGGGTGATCGGGGAGGAGCATATTGTCTATGGCGCTTCACCCGACGACCTTTCGATCCTTATTCCGCTGCCGGATAAGATCCGCCAACTGCGGGATGAGATCTTCGTTTCGAGCGGTTCGCTGACTCCGGCAATGGAGGGCGATCCCCTGGTGTTGATGCAGCTAGAGGGTTCCCGGATCACGATTCAGAATGCGAGCTACGATCCAGGTTTAGGTCAGCGTACTGCAGATTATCTCACGGGTTTGGGGGCTAATGTGATCGCAGTTGAGCAGGCCGGCGCAAACTATGAGACCACCGCGATCATTGACCATACCGGCAACCCCTACACCCTGGATTACCTGGTGGGTGTGATGAATATCCCTGGGACGCGGATATACCACCAATTGGCAATGGACAGCAGCAAAGATGTTGTGGTGATTTTAGGCACGCAATGGCAGTATAATAACCCGATGCCTTAGCCAAGATCAGGCTGAAAAATTGTTGAACTCAAATTGAATTTTCCATACCAGACAACATCTCACTTCTCTTTGCTCCCCGGAAAAGTCAATAATCATTAATAAGTGAAAAGTGATGGCTACGATGGACTCAAAAAAAATACAGATTTTACTAACCAATGATGATGGGATTGAATCACCGGGTCTTTGGGCAGCAGCAGAAGCGCTCTCGGAGATTGGATATGTATGGGTCACCGCGCCGCGAGACCAGGCCTCCAGCACCGGCAGGAGCATGCCGCATTCTTCTGATGGTTTGATCACTGAGCAGCAAATGGTGGTAAACGGCACCGAGTGGACGGTATACGCGGTTGGTGGGACTCCCGCTCAGACCGTGCAGCATGCGGTCATTGAAATCATCGGCAAAAAGCCAGACCTGGTGGTATCTGGGATTAATTATGGTTTGAACCTCGGCACAGGAATTACTATTTCTGGGACGGTAGGAGCGGCAATGGAAGCAGCTTCGTTTGGGGTGCCGGCTTTGGCAGTTTCGTTAGAGACCGCTAAAGAACATCACCTTACTTACTCTACGGAAATCGATTTTAGCTGTGCAGCTCGCTTCACAAAAGTTTTTGCTCAAAAAATGCTCACCGGGCAGTTTGACCCCCGGGTGCAGGTATTGAAGATCGAGGTCCCGAAGGGGGCAGGGGCCAATACGCAGTGGATGCTTACCCGGCTTGCTTTAGAGCGATATTACTACCCTGTAGCGCCTACCAGGGAGTCATGGGATATCCCTGGATCGGTTGGGTACAATATGGTCGATGATCTCAGCGGCTTTACACCAGGGTCCGATACCTATACCGTGCTGGTAGATAAGAAAGTAGCGGTTACGCCAATATCTTTGGATATGACCGCCAATGTTGCCTTCAAAGAGCTGGAGGATCAGCTTCGCCAGGGGGAGTAATCCTAGCGAATAAGAATGTTTTAGAGGAAGTGATTTGGCTGTCACCGAGATAAAACCAGGGTGGTACTGGTTTCAGGTATAATTTTGAAGCACTGATTACCCTTGAGAAAAGATTGAAATAGCTGGAGGACCCAGGCATATGAGAGCTGTTTATTTTGAACAACATGGCGATCCTGATGTGTTGAAGTACGACGATTTTCCAACGCCAGTTCCCGGTGCAGGAGAAGTTTTGGTCCGTTTACGGGCAGCGGCACTAAATCGCCTTGACCTTTGGGTGCGTAAGGGCTGGCCAGGGATCAAACTAAGCTATCCTTTTATCCCAGGTGCAGATGGCGCAGGGACTGTCGCCGCATTGGGAGAAAGCGCCAGCGGCTGGCGAGTCGGTCAGCAAGTGGTGGTGAATGCCAATCTGGGGGATGGCACTTGTGATTACTGCCGGGCTGGATTTGAGAATCAATGCAGGCACTGGGGGCTGCTGGGTGAAAACAGGCAGGGGACCTATGCCGAGTATGTGGTTGTGCCTGATAGAAATTTGCTCCCAGTCCCTGATGGATTTGACCTGCATGCGGCAGCTGCGGCCGGATTGGTATTCCACACTGCCTGGCATTCGTTGATCGCCCGGGGAAAATTGCGCCCAGGAGAAATTGTGTTGGTGGTTGGCGCTTCTGGAGGAGTGAACACAGCCTGCATCCAAATTGCGAAAATGGCTGGGGCTGAGGTGATCGTGATCGGTTCTAATAAAGCCAAACTTGAGCTGGCTGAATCTTTAGGCGCAGATCTGCTGATTAATCGACAGGAGGATGAAAACTGGTCAAAGGCTGTCTATCGTCTGACGGAAAAGCGCGGCGTTGATGTAGTCGTCGATAATGTCGGCACTACATTCTTTCAAAGCTTTCGGGCTGCAAAAGTGGGCGGCCGGATTCTGACGGTTGGTAATACTGGGGGTGCAAAATTTGAATTCGATAACCGCTATATCTTCGGGAAGCATCTCTCCCTGATCGGCTCGACAATGGGCACACTGCGAGATTTTTCTACGGTGATGGAATTGGTATTCTCTGGAAAATTGAAATCAATGGTTGGGAAGACATTCCCGCTGTCAGAGGCAGCTCAAGCCCAGAGTCATTTAGAAGCTGGAGAACAGCTCGGTAAGATCACCCTGGAGATCAATGAATAGTTCATTTTTTTCATTATGGCTTGTCGCTTTACGAACAGGTGTGTAATTTAACAATGTCAGATCAAAAAAAAGCATCAGCAAAGGCTTTCTGGATCGTAACGGCATTGGTATTCCTTGTGTTAAGTTTTGTGCTGATCCAGTTTTCCAGGCTCTGGATGGCTTTCAGATTATCTGATTTAATCGAAAGCCATTACCCAACAGTATCTGCCGGTTACCTGGCAATCACCGGAGGGCTGTGGGCTGCTGCTGGCCTATTCGTGGTATGGTGGCTGCTTCGGCGGCACCGTTTTGCCCTGATCAGTTTGGCATTGATCGCTGTAGGCTATTCACTCAATTACTGGGTTGAGCAGCTCTGGATGGCGAAATCCGAACTACGTTCAATCAACTGGACATTTTCGGCAGGATTGAATATTCTAGTTCTGCTGTTTTTATTTATAATTCTGTCTCACCCTTTTGTGAGAAATATCTTTGGAGACCGTAATGGAAGACAACCAGAAAATTAACGAATTACGTGAAAAACGCGCAATCAGCCGCCTGGGCGGTGGAAAAGAGCGCATTGAAGCCCAGCATGCCAAGGGCCGCCTGACCGCCCGGGAACGGATCGATTTATTGTTGGATAAGGGATCGTTCCGTGAGACAGATGCTTTTGCCACCCATCGGGTCAGTGATTTTGGCCTGGATGAGAAGAAATTTTTAGGCGACAGTGTGGTGACTGGTTGGGGAACGATTGATGACCGTTTGGTCTATGTTTTTTCTCAAGACTTCACCGTTTTTGGCGGAAGCCTGGGTGAAACTCATGCTAAGAAGATCGTCAAGGTGATGGAAATGGCGATGAAGAATGGCGCGCCTGTGATTGGGATCAACGATTCCGGCGGGGCGCGCATCCAGGAAGGGGTCATGTCGCTGGGCGGGTATGCTGACATCTTCTTGCGCAATACACTGGCTTCAGGTGTGGTCCCCCAGATCAGCGTGATCATGGGGCCGTGTGCGGGTGGTGCGGTTTACTCTCCTGCGTTGACCGATTTTATTTTCATGGTCAAGAACTCGTCGTATATGTTTATTACCGGGCCAGAAGTGGTTAAGACTGTGACCCACGAGGATGTCTCTTTTGAAGACCTCGGAGGGGCGACTGTGCATGCCGAAAAATCTGGCGTATGTCATGTGGTAGCCGACAGCGAAGCTGATACCCTGTTCCTGATTCGAAAATTGTTATCTTATTTGCCTCAGAACAATATGGAAGACCCGCCTTTCCGAGAAACGCGGGATAACCCGCTGCGGCGAGAGGCAGCCTTAGATGCGATTATCCCTGATGAACCCAACAAGCCATACGATATTAAAGATGTGATCCGCTATGTGATGGATGACGGTCAGTTCTTTGAAATCCATGAGGGCTTTGCCCAAAATATTGTGGTTGGCTTTGCCCGTCTCGGCGGACATTCGGTTGGGGTGGTAGCCAACCAGCCCGCGGTGTTGGCCGGGGTGCTCGATATTGATGCCTCTGAAAAAGCCGGCCGTTTTGTGCGCTTCTGTGATGCCTTTAATATCCCGATCATCACCCTGGAAGATGTGCCTGGATTCCTGCCGGGGACTGACCAGGAACATGCCGGGATTATCCGCTCCGGCGCGAAGCTGCTCTACGCCTACTGCGAGGCAACCGTGCCGAAGATTACCTTGATTACCAGGAAGGCTTACGGTGGAGCGTATGACGTGATGAGTAGTAAGCATATCCGTGCAGACGTGAACCTTGCCTGGCCAAGCGCTGAGATCGCTGTGATGGGTCCGGATGGCGCAGTTAATATCATCTTCCGCAAAGAGATCGCTGCAGCTAAAGATCCGGTGAAAGCCAAGGAGCAGCTGACGGAAGAATACCGTGATAAATTTGCTAACCCATATGTAGCTGCTTCTTATGGTTATATTGATGATGTGATCGAGCCCGCAGAAACGCGCCCCCGATTGATCAACGCGCTTGAGATGCTGGCCAACAAACGCGATTCTAACCCGGCCAAAAAACATGGGAACATTCCACTGTAGCTCAGTGAAATGAAGAAGGTAAGCGATGCCATTTAACAAAATTCTAATTGCAAACCGGGGAGAGATTGCCGTGCGGGTGCTGCGTGCATCCCGTGAGTTAGGTCTCGAAACCGTAGCGGTCTACTCAGATGTTGATCGTAAAAGCCTGCATGTCCGTTACGCTGATGAGGCCTACCATATTGGCGAAGCGCCATCGGCTGAGTCTTATCTACGGATGGATAAATTGATTGAGGTTGCCAAGATCAGCGGCGCTGAAGCGATCCATCCTGGCTATGGGTTTTTATCGGAAAATGCTGAGTTCGCCCAATTATGCGCTGATGAGGGGATCGTATTCATCGGGCCACCGCCAGAAGCGATTCGCAAAATGGGCGATAAGGGGATTGCCCGGGCGACAATGCGCGCCGCAGGCGTGCCAGTAGTACCCGGCACAGAAGGGGAATTGGTGCTGCGCGATGACGAACTGCTCGCCGAAGCTGAAAAGATCGGCTTCCCTCTGCTGATCAAAGCCACTGCAGGCGGAGGTGGTAAAGGGATGCGTACGGTTACCAGCATGGAAGATATGGTTCAGGCGATTGAATCGGCGCGGGGCGAGGCAAAATCGGCTTTTGGGGACGACAATGTTTATATTGAAAAGATGATTGTGGGCGCCCGCCATATCGAAATTCAGGTACTGGCTGACGGCCATGGAAATGTGCTTCATCTGGGAGAGCGTGAGTGTTCCATTCAGCGTCGGCACCAGAAGCTGTTAGAAGAGGCTCCCTCGGTGTTTGTGGGTACCGATGAGGAATTCCGCCAAAAGATGGGCACCATGGCGGTTAAAGCCGCTGAGGCGGTAAATTATGTCAATGCAGGCACTGTTGAATGCCTGGTGGACAAGGATAAAAATTTCTACTTCTTAGAAATGAACACCCGCCTGCAGGTCGAACACCCGGTTACTGAACTGGTCACCGGGGTGGATATCGTTACCGAGCAGCTCAGGATCGCCCGCGGCCGGCAGCTTTCATACAACCAGGAAGATGTGACCATGAAAGGTTGGGCGATTGAGTGCCGGATCAATGCCGAAGACCCTTACAACAATTTTATGCCCTCGACGGGTACGATCAGCGAACATGCCGTCCCAACCGGGCCTGGCGTGCGAGTCGACACCGGGGTGTACAATGGTTTTTCGATTACTCCGTATTATGACTCGATGATCTCCAAGCTGATCTGCTGGGGAGATACCCGCGGACAGGCGATCCTGCGCTTAAGGCGGGCATTGGAAGAATACAAGATTGTCGGAGTGGTTTCCAATATCCCCTTCCATCAAAATTTGATGGGGCAGCACCGCTTCTTGGCTGGTAATTTCGATACCCGCTTTGTGGAAGATCGTTTCTCAATGCACAAGGCAGAAGAGGGTAAAACGACCTATCCGGAGATCGCTGCAATAGTGGCAACCCTCGTGGCCCACGAGCAGACTGAACGAGCTGCCCATATTATCCGCCGCGGCAAGCG
>JBDLJU010000138.1:0-8481 GCA_039714215.1 Chloroflexota bacterium
GATTGGTTACCTGTTTTCCCGCTTTTCAAAATAGACCAGGAATGTGATGCCGGTGATCACCACGATACCGAACAGGGTGTAGGAAAAGATAGGCGGTAAATAAAGGTTGACAAATGCAAGGATGTTGAGCAGTAAGGTTACGGCGATAATCGCCCGGAAGGGAAAATTCTTCTTCCTGCCCATCCGCCCCAGACGGTGGTAGGTGTGGTCGAGCCCCCCGCGGAAGACCGGCACCTTGCGCATAAATCGAGAAACCACCACGAGGGTGACATCAAAGATCGGGAAGGCCATCATCAGGATCGGCGAGATCCAGGAGGTGGTGCGGTCGAATCCCATCGGGTTGTATTTCAGGGCAATGATCGCGAAGATCAGGCCGATCACCATTGACCCTGAATCGCCTAAAAACAGCTTCGCCGGGTAGCGGTTCTGGGTATAGATCCCGATGAACAAGCCGAACAGCCCGATGGAGATCAGGTTGAGCAGCGCCTGGTTCGAGTTCAGGCTGGCAAAGACGATGAAGGCGCAGATCGTCACGCTGATCCCCAGGAGCAAACCGTCCGAGCTGTCGATCAGGTTGAAGGCGTTGATGATCCCCACAAACCAGACCAGGGAGATCAGGATGTTGATTGGTTCTGAATCGAGGATGTTTACCTGGTAATTGCCGAGGATCAGGAGGATGCTGGCGGCCAGCTGGGCGGGAAGTTTTTGTCTGGCCGAGATATCGATAAAATCGTCGTATAAGCCGATCCCAAAAATGATCAGCACCGCACCAAACAGGTAGGGGTCGAATAGTTCTTTTCCGAGGAGGAGGATGCCGAGAGCGGAGAGGACTGCCAGGCTGAGAAAGATGGCGGTTCCCCCGGCGATCGGGGTGGGGAATTTGTGAATTTTGTGCGGCTGCCGGTTGGGGACATCCATCAAATTCACCCGTTTCGCAAAACGGATGGCGATTTTTGAGGTGATCAGACCTAAAATTAACGGGAGTAGAAATACGATGATTTCGAGGAGGTAGTTGTCATCGGTCAGGGTGGTTTTTGCGATTTCAAATAAGTTGGTATTCATGCGGATTAATTAACACCCTCGATTGACAAAGATGTGTGATTTTTGGAACCTTTTTCTGATTTTACCATAAAGCGGGGTTGGTGATCTGGGAATAAGTTTCTTGTCTGTCACTCAGGAAAAGACGGTTGAGAAATCCAACCGGCTTGCCTTTTGCTGATTTTGTAAGATAATACGATTATGGCTGCTAAAAATAAAATTGAACTGAGAATGCTGCACACCCCAGAAGAGTTGCGGTCTGCTGAGAAGCTTCAGGAGCTGGTCTGGCCCGGGGCGCCGCCGGTGCCCGATCACATGCTGATTGCCGCGGGGCATAATGGGGGGATCAACATCGGGGCGTTTGATAACGGAAAGCTGGTCGGGTTGGCGTTCGGCTTTGTGGGGATCTACCAGCACGATGACGAGACGCGGATCAAGCACTGCTCGCATGTGCTGGGGGTTGACCCCGAATACCGCGATCAGGGGATTGGCTTTCTGCTCAAGCATGCGCAGCGGCAGGTGGTACAGAAGCAGGGGATCGAGCTGGTCACCTGGACCTATGACCCGCTGGAGAGCCGCAACGCCTATCTCAATATCCATAAGCTGGGAGCGATCTGCAAGATTAACCGGCGCAACGAGTACGGTGAGATGGCCGATGCGCTCAACCAGGGCCTGCCCTCCGACCGCTTTGAGGTCGAGTGGTGGGTGAACTCTCGGCGGGTGAAGGTGCGGATGGGCGGGGCGGAGCGCGCCAAACTGACCCTGGAACATTACACTGAAGGCGATGTGCGGGCGATCAATACCACCAAACTCAACCAGGCTGGCTGGCCGGTGCCGCACCAGGACCAGATGGACCTGATCGAAGATAAGTTCAACCGGCCGCCGATCGCGCTGCTGGAGTTCCCGGCGGATTTTCAAGGAATGAAGGCGGCTGACCCGGAGCTGGCGAAAGATTGGCGGATGTATACTCGAATTTTATTTGAGCTGTTTTTCCACAACGGGTATGTGATCACCGATATGGTCACTGAGCCGGGCGAACCGAGGCGCAGCTATTATGTGCTCAGCCATGGCGAAGCGATGATGGGTGTGAGCTGAGAAAAACAGCGGGACGCCTCAAGGGCGTCCCCTACACACGGTCGATTGTGGGGGCGAGCCTGATCAACCGCAGGTTGATTTGTCGCCCGGGTTGGCTTGATGACTGGGATAGCTTGGAGACCTGGCAGGTCTTGAGTGAAATTGAGAACAGGATGGAATCATGAAAATTGAAGGCGTAACCCTACATCATCTGCAGATGAAATTACAGTCGCCGTTTGAGACTTCCTTCGGGAGAATCGAGACGCGCGACTGTATCCTGGTTGAGGTGAACAGCCAAGGTATCACCGGCTGGGGCGAGTGCGTCGCAGACCGGGACCCGGGCTACTCAGCAGAGACCTCGGGGACGGCCTGGCATATCCTGCAGGACTTCCTCGTGCCCCTGGTGCTGGGTAAGCGGGTTGACCACCCTCTCGATTTCCACCAGCTGGCGGCGGGCGTACGGGGCAACCCGCTGGCCAAGGCTGGCCTGGAAATGGCGCTGTGGGACGCGTTCGGCAAGCAGCAGGGCAAAAGCCTGCGAACTTTGCTCGGCGGGGAACTGGATAAGGTGGCGGTAGGGGTCTCAATCGGGATCCAGGATTCGCCGGAAAAGCTGGTTGAAGCTGCCGCCGAATATCTGGCGCAGGGCTACCGGCGGGTGAAGATCAAGATCAAGCCCGGCCGCGATGTGGGCGACACCCGGGCAATCCGCGACGCATTTCCGGAATTACCGCTGCAGGTGGATGCCAACTCGGCGTACACGCTGGAGACGGCGTCAGCGCTTAAGCCGTTGGACGCAATGGGCCTGCTGCTGATCGAACAGCCGCTGGCGGAGGACGATATCTGGGACCATCATTTTCTGCAGGCGGAGTTCGATACGCCGATCTGCCTGGATGAGAGCATCCACAGCCTGCGGCATGCCCGCCAGGCGCTTGAAATGAAAGCCACGCGGGTGATCAATATTAAGGCTGGCCGGGTGGGCGGGCTCAGCCAGGGAGCGGCGATCCATGATCTCTGCCAGCGTGAAGGGATCCCGGTGTGGTGCGGGGGAATGTTGGAGACCGGTGTGGGCCGGGCTTCCAATTTAGGATTGGCAACGCTGCCCAACTTTGCACTGCCGGGAGACATCTCAGCGACGGAGCGCTACTACGCGGAAGACATCACCAACGAGGTGTTTGTGCTCAACGCCGACAGCACGATCAATGTGCCCGATAAGCCGGGTTTGGGGGTGACGATCAACCAGGCGGCGCTGAAGAAGGTGACCCTGCGGAAAGAGGTTTGTTAGCAGGCTTGATCAATAGGCCAACCCAAAAAGTGATTCAAAAAAATATTAAATTTGGATATATAATGGGAATTGAAGGTGCTCAGGCAGTGGAGCAAACGCCTGGTGCAATCACCTTGTACAGTGTGACACGATGGGCGGACAGGTGGAAGGAGGCAGACGAAAAAAATAAACCAGCGAGATTGGATTCTTAATTGACCCAAAAAAGGATTAAGTTGTTTAATCCTGAAATAACTTAAGGAGAAAGATCATGAAAAAGACGCTCATCTCACTTTCACTGATCATCATCCTGGTACTATCATTGGCTTCGGTGGCTGCCGCCAATAAAGTCGAAATTTGCCATCGCCCACCAGATAACCCCTCAAATGTTCGCTTGATCAAGATATCAATCAATGCCCTGGCGGATCACCTGGCGCAAGGTGCCCACCTGTCCTTTGGTGGTTACTGCTATGTGGTCGTGCCTGACGATCAGAGTGCAAGCCTTTCTGAGCAGTATTGTCAGGATCAATTCGGCGGGCATCTTGCCAGTATTCACAGCCTGGCGGAGGATAACTTCATCAGCCAGCTGGTGGATCCCGACGCTGTCGGATATGTTACTGCCCGAATTGGTGGATATGCTCCGAGCGGCTTTTGCTCTGGGCCGTATGCGACGTATGCCTGGACCGATGGCACCCCCTGGGATTACCAGAATTGGCGATTAACCACGGGCGAGCCAAGCTGCAGCGGGGGACATAACCCGGGGAGCATCCAGTTCTGGCCGAACACCAATGGTTGGCTTTCCGGTTGGAATGATACCCCCGCCGGCGCACACCTGAGTCATTTCGTGTGTAAGTACCAGCCGTAGCGAGGGGCTGTTCTCACGAACCACAAATGGTGAAGACGGAAAATCAAAAAGGAACGAGATCAAAGCTCGTTCCTTTTATGCGTCAAATCATGAAGGTCGTTGGAATCAGGTACCCTTCCTGATTAATTTGCGGATGGCCTCGTCTTTTTCGAGAGCAATTAATCCGATCCCGACCGTGTCGATGAAGCCGTGGGTAAAAACAGCCAGCCAGAGGTTGAAATCGCTGCAGACGAAGATACCGGCGAGCATCGCGCCGATGATCGCGGTGCTCAAAATCCCGGCGCGCTGCTGGTATCCGTGGGCGAAGCCAAAGACCAACGATGAAAAGATGATGATGAAGATCAAAGCGCCGGTGCCATCGCCGAGCACTTTGATCGTCTCCGTGAGCAGAAAGCCGCGGAAAACGACTTCCTCAAGGAACGCGACCATGACCCAGACCATCAGCATCCACTGCAGGAAGGCTTTCCAATTCCCCTTGACGTTTTCCACCAGGCTGTGGTCATGGGCGGAGTTGGTCAGCTTTTCGGAGAGCGGTTCGATCAGGATGATGGCGATAAGCTGGATGATGATCCCAAAAGCCAATCCGAGGAGGATGGTGCGAGTCCAATTCTCTGGTGCAGCGAGCCCGAGGCCGGTGATTGGATCGCCGCGCAGCCAATAAGCCAGGGCAATCACGATTACCGTGCCGATAATGCCAATTCCGGGCTGCTTTTTTAATCCGGTGACAACCAGCAACCCGGCGGCAATTAAAATAAGGGCGAGACTGATCCAAATTTCAGAAAAGTTCATTATGGGATTATACAATAATCAAAAAATCTGAATACCAGAGGAAGTACAGAGGCTCTGGATCTGGAGGTTAAATAAAAACCCAAATTGATTTTTCGGTGGGTACGGTCTGCAACGATCAGCCGGGAGGGGCTAATGGCGGCGAGGTTTTGGTTCGGTTGAGCACGCGGTAGATCCCGAGGGCGATGGAAAGCAGTGCAAGCATGAGAACCACATAGCTGAGCTGCGGCTGTCTGGAATTTAATAACCAACCGCCGGCAGCATACAGCACGCCGAATGTAATCAAAAAATGTGGTTTATTTTTCCTGGTGGTATAGAGCAGCAAACATACCCACCCAAACAAATAGATGCCGCCAAAAACGAATGGGAACCACCAGATGGCGAAGAATTTCCCGGCAGGAATTTGATAGCCGCCATCAGGGATATTTTGAGAGGCGATGATTACCGAAGGCTGCAGCCAGCCCAGGTCTTGGGGACACCGGGCGATCCAGCCCGCCTGCCAGCGCCACTCACCAGATCCAGAGTATTTGGTGCGCTGACCGGCACGGATGCCGAAATGCAGGTGGGGGATTAATGGGTTATCGGCGCTGCCGCCGTTTTCGTCGGAGTCACCGAGGTAGCCGATCAGCTCGCCTTTTTCTACTGGCCCCGGCTCCGCAGCCCACATCGAGGACATAGCTTTCTGGGGAGATCTGGCAAAGGTAAACCAGCTCATCGGTGGCGGTGAGACCTCCGAGGTGTTTGGTGAGGCCGACTTCAGCAGCGTACTCGAAAAAGGATTTTTCCTGATCCATCTGAAACTCCTTGATATTTTTATCAGCGGAAAAAACCGCTTGATTTCATATTACAAGAAGAAGAAGAATGGAAACATCACAGTAACTATGATTTATTTTTACTTAATTTCCTCCAGGTGCGGTTTTCAATGTTTCGATTAATCAGAGGTCTTGGGGGAATCCTCACAAGATCAATTGAATTTTTTTCTATGCTTTGGATACCTTGACAAATCCACAAAACGCCATTATAGTTAGTTTTATAAACTAACTATAATAATAAGGACAGACAGTT
The DNA here is from genome assembly GCA_039714215.1 of Chloroflexota bacterium. Taxonomy (GTDB): domain Bacteria; phylum Chloroflexota; class Anaerolineae; order Anaerolineales; family UBA11579; genus UBA11579. Next base: position 6,090 of record JBDLJU010000138.1, read on the forward strand.
TTATGGAAATTACAAAAGATACTAAAGTCTCAGATATTCTTAAAGAGTATGGCGATATTGCCGATGTGATGGAAATATTTGGCGTACAACGCGTTGGAAAATTTTCACTGCGTAAGCTGTTAGGCAGGGTGCTGACCGTCAAAACGGCCGCTCAGATTCATCGGGTGCCATTGAATGAGTTCTTGGAGATCCTGGAAAAAGCGGTAAAAGGTAAAAAAGAGGCTGTTTAAGCTTCTCTAACTAGAATCATAGGATTAAAGAGTGATGGCAAATAATTTAGATCAATCCGCTGAAGAATTTCTGCTTTTGATGGACAAAATGCGCCAAATAGGACCGCAAACTGCCCCACCAAAGGAAGCGAAAATTTCACTCTCACAATTGGCTTTGATCATCTTCTCGGCAAATAATCCGGGATGCGGCATTCAGGCAATGGCTGCCGGTTTGAAATTGTCAAAACCTACCGTGAGCATCGGGGTGAGCCAATTAGAAGCAGCCGGGTTTCTTACTCGTCAGCCTGACCCGCAGGACGGGCGGGCGGTTAAGCTTTTTCTGACTCCGAAAGGCGAGGAACTTCATCAAGATACCAAAAAATTCCGCTGCAAGAAGTACAAACTGCTGCTCACTAGTCTCAGCCCACAAGAAAGAACCACCCTGCTCGATTTGCTTAAAAGAGCAATCCATGCTGCCGAGCAGGAAATAAATTAGGAGAACTAAAATGAAAAAATTCTTTAATAAATGGACACGTAAATTTCACCGTTGGATCGCTGTTCCAACAGTTGTAATCATTCCGCTTGCTGTAATTTCTAAGTTTTCTGGCGGAGGAGAAGAACACCTGCCACCTCAATTGGAGCAATTTCAATCGATTTTAATGCTGCTGTTAGTGATCAGTGGATCATATATGTACCTGGTTCCCTATTTCACAAAATGGTCACGGAATCGCCGCAAAAAAGTTCAACAAACCGCGGAGTGAGTATTTAGCACACCTGGATTGTTTTGACTGGAGAAAAAACATGAAAATTGCAGATAAAATCGCAGCAGCCTCCAGGCATCCGCTGACTCCAAGAAGGCGTTTTCTGGCAAAGGCGCTCCCTGTCTTTGTTTACGCATTCTTCTTCCCTGCCCTGCTGTTTGTGATTCCAAAATTCTTTCTGGATCCCTGGCTGGGGTTTCAGACCTTTCTCAACCCGGCTGCCAGGATTTTGCTTGGGGGATTATTGATCGTACCAGGGATGATCTTCTTGTTATGGTCGATCAAGGCACAAAGGGAAATCGGCAAGGGGACGCCGATGCCTTTGCAGGCCACCCAAAAACTGGTTGTCCAAAAGCCATATTTGTACAGCCGCAACCCATTATTTTTTGGTTTGATCAATCTCTTTTTCGGGATCAGCATTTTGCTCGGTTCGATCAGTTCAGTGCTGATCGTGCTGCTCTTTACGGTGGTCATCTTGTTGTATGTAAAACTGATTGAAGAAAAGGAGCTTGAAAAAAGATTTGGAGATGAGTATCTGGCTTATAAGCAGAACACACCTTTTCTAATTCCAATTTCCGAATTATTAAGGAGAATCAAATGAAATCAAATCTTAGAAAAATAGCTGCTGTACTCGCATTTATCATTGGGGCGATGGCTATATTCGCTGGCGGTCAGGTTATGGCAGGGAAGATCATGGATTATTATGTGATCGATTGGCTGCCAATCTATAACGTTATCGCTGGTGTGATCTCCTCTTTCGTTACCGCGATCCTGATTTGGAAAGGCAGCAAATTTGGCATGCCGGCAGCGATTGCCACATTTGCCAGCCATAGTATTGTCATGTTGGTATTGCAAATTGGGTATCAAGATGTGGTTGCCCCAGACAGTATCAAAGCAATGACCGTGAGGTTGGTTGTTTGGCTGATTATTCAAATCATGATGACGATCCAGGCGAAAAAAGATTTGGATATTACCTGATCCGATTTTTGCCAGTCATCAGGTTTCACAAAAAGAGAACCCCTCCAGCGTAGAGGGGTTCTCTTTTTGTGGTCGAACGAAGTTCGATTTAATAATATTGAATGGCTTGCCATTCAATATTATTGGTGGTTTGTTTCACGATGTTAGTTTGGAATCTGTTTGCGTTTTTGGCCGACCCAGACGAATGCGATCAGCATCATCGCGAAGGGCATGTTTCCACAGAAGGGCAGCCCTCCCTGGTTTCCCTGATTGTTTGGGGCTGTCTCTGCCTGGTTTTCTTCGTTTACCGGGCTGTTGTTTTCGGCGATTACTATTTCTTCAGCGGAAGTATAGATCGAGATCTCGTCGATCCAGATCGTGCCAAGATTATCACCGCCATCAGAAGCTTCAGCAAAGACAACCGCGATCCCCAGACCGCTTTCAGGATACACCAGCGAGTCTTGC
>JBDLJU010000139.1:0-8387 GCA_039714215.1 Chloroflexota bacterium
TCTCTCCATTGCTTATCTCCAAAATGAATGCCAACTTGAGTTTGATTTTATTATATAAAATCTAACCTGCCAAAAACTACCAATCCGCCAATATAAAGACATCTAAGATTGTTCTCAACTGCGGTCTTTAAAATTGATTGATCGCCTCAACTGAGAAAATTGACAAAGGATGATGCCCTCGTCTTATTTTTATTAAATCAGGAATCTCAGGATTTGAAGTAGAGAATTTCTGTGCAATTCTCTTAAACCGGTCCTCTTAGGCGGCTGGTCATCCGCTAACCTGTTTTAAAAGGATGATTCCTGGTGATCTAATCAACTGATCACTTTTTATAATTTGCACCATGTTTCTGTATAATAAGATGATGAGACATGCAGGATCTATGTGGAGGCTAAAATGCCAAAAATGATGGTTAACGATCTAAATGTATATTATGAAGATCATGGAGCAGGAGAGCCGCTGGTCTTTATCCACGGGTTAGGCTCCAGCACCAAGGATTGGGAGCACCAGGTAGACCATTTTTCAACTCGCTACCGGGTGATCCTGGTTGATGTGCGCGGGCATGGGCAGACAGGTAAACCTGCTGGCCCCTACAGCGTGCAGATGTTTGCCCAAGACCTGGCCGGGTTGATCGGCGCTTTGGGTATTCCCGCTGCGCATCTGTGCGGCATCTCTATGGGCGGCATGATCGCTTTTCAGATGGCGGTGGACTACCCAGAGATGGTTAAGACGCTGACGGTGGTGAACAGCGGGGCGAATCTGGTGTCTGACAGCTTTAAAGAGCGTTGGAATATCTTTCAAAGGCTGGCAATTTTCAGGCTGCTGAGTATGGAGAAGATTGGCGAAACTCTTGCTAAACGGATCTTCATCAAACCAGAGCAGGAAGCGCTGCGCACTGTTTTTGTGGAACGCTGGTCTGAAAATTTCAAACCTGCCTATATGGCCGCCACGCGGGGACTGGTGGGATGGACGGTGGAGGATATGCTGGGCGAGATTGCTTGCCCGGCCCTGCTGGTTGCTGCTGATGAGGATTACTCCCCCCTGGAGGACAAGCAGCGAATTGCATCGAAGATGAAGAATGCCGAGTTGGTGGTGATCGAGGATTCGCGCCACGCCACCCCGGTGGAACACCCAGGGCTGTTCAATCAGACACTGGATGCTTTTCTAAGCCGAAATACCAACTAACCTGGACTGAGGAAAACTCCCCCCCACAGCCAGTAAACTGCCATTCCTGCCACGATCGTAGCCAGTAAATTTTTGGTGCGCCAGGCAATGATGATTGCTGCCAGGCTGGCGACCAGAGCATTGTTTGCCAAGTTGAGCCAGATCACTCCTCCCGGGGCGAAAACCGCAGGCACGACGATTGCGGTCAACACCACTGGTGGGACAAAACCTAATGCCAGTTTGAAAGTCTCTGGCAGCTGGCGTTTGCTTAAGATTGCCAGCACCGGATAACGGGTGGCAAAAGTTACTAAAGCCATTCCGATGATCAAGAAGAGTTCATCTCTAGGAGACACTGGTTCCCTCTTTTTGTTTCTTGATCAGATCGTTTGCAAGCAGACCAGCTGCGACACCAATCAACGCTGCCAGAATCAGACCTAACTGATTGGGTAATCCCCTTAAGAGCAGTGCGGCAGCACCGGCGGAGATGACTGCCACTGCTATCGTTTTGTCGCGGATCATTGGGATCAGCATGCCAATGAATGTCACGATCATGGCGAAATCTAAACCCCACTTGAGCGGATCATCAATACGCTGACCGGCGAGGACGCCAATAAAGGTACACAGCTGCCAGTTGGTGTACATGAACACCGCCGAGCCGAGGAAGAACCAATGTTTGTTGGTGGATTGATCTGCTTTCCTGAAACGCTCGATCACCACTACAAATGATTCGTCGGTCAGCCAAAATCCCAGGGGGAGCAGCCAGCGCTGGGGCAGGCTTTTCAGATGGGGAGCTAATGTGGCGCCATAGAGCATATGGCGGAGGTTGACCACCAGTGTGGTGATGATAATTACCAATAAGCTGGAACCATTGGCGATTAAACCAGCAGCGATGAATTGTGCAGACCCGGCAAAAACGAAAAGAGACATTGCCTGAGTTCCGCCTCCGGAAAATCCTGCTGTGGATGCCAGCGCGCCAAAGATAATCCCAAAGGGAATTGCACCGATCACGAGGGGGAGGGTGGCAGCCATGCCGCTGAGGAACTCTTTCCGGCGTGAATGCTGGCTATGTATCGAGGAAGTCATTTTCTGATTATAGCCCAGTCCTGCTGTTGGGCAAATCGCGCAGGATAAAAATGGTGTAAAAATGAAAATAGGTAGAAGATCAGTTGCCTGGAAGAGTTAAGTCTCTCCTGTCCTGGCGCTGAATTTTCGAGTTAGCACCTAACTATTTTGTTAAGTGGATTTTCTTGTGCAATTTCTCGGATTGAGTATAATATCAATACTTAGGCCTGGGATGCCCCCCTCATCTCAGGTCAAAGTGTTTAAATTGGCTGCAACGGGTGGACTTTCGCGTAATTCTTTCCTCAACCATGATATACTTTAAGAAATGAAATATTTAGTTACTAAACTATTTAACAGCTAAGAAAAATTTTCTCTGGAAGCTAAAGGCGCGCAATGATCGAAAAAACACCCCCATACCTGGTAAATGATCTTTTCCAATTGATGAAACAATTTCCTAAAATAAAATTGCAGCTGGCTTCTTCCCATGGTTTAACGCGCAGTGAAGCCGAATTGCTTTTTATTCTAACGATAAACCTGGACGAAAAGCATGTGGCGCTGTCTGTTTCTGACTTAAGCCGATTGCTGCAAATCACCCCGGCAGGTGTCACCCATTTGCTTAATCCCCTGGAAGAAGCAGGCTGTATTGAACGCCTCCGAGATCCAAATGACCGGCGCGTTGTCTTGATCGGGTTAACGGATCATGGTCGAGAAATAGCTGAAAAATTGATTGCTGAGTTTCAAGAAAAAATGATTGGTCTGATGGATTATCTGGGTGATGAAGACAGTAAAAACTTGATTCGTTTGATGTCACGAACGATAACTTATTTTATTAATCAATCCGAAAATTAAAACAGAGATATGCATAATTTAAAGGATTAATTGGTTTAGGAGAAAGTACGATGCAAAATAACAAAAACACCAAAATTTTAATTCTGTCTATCATGATTTTGTTTTCCCTGGCAGGTTGTGGCGTTTTTGAGGACCCAGAACCTGTTGAGCCGGCCCCGGTGGTCCAAATTGCCAATTTGGTGGTAAGCGCAACCGGGGAGCTGGTCCCAGCAACTTCCGCCAATCTCAGCGTGGCAATGCCAGGTATTGTTGACGAGGTCTACGGCATTGAAGGGCAGAGCGTCACCGCTGGTGAGCAATTGCTCGTTCTCAGCAGCCTCGCTCAGGCAAACGCAGGCTTGGCAGCTGCTGAGCTTGAATTAATTGCTGCTCAACAAGCGCTCGACGAGCTGAATGAAACTGCAAAATTAGCCAATGCAACCGCCTGGTTGGCTTTACTAGACGCCCAGACAAGATACAACCTCGCTGAAGAGGCCTGGGATAACCTCGATCAGGACGACTACCAGGATGATATCGATGACGCTCAGGAGGATGTCCTTGAAGCCGAAGAGGACCTGGAGGAAGCGGAAGACACATTCGATCGCTACTCTGACCTGGATGAAGACAATTCTCTCAGAAAACGATATGAAGATGACTTGCAGGATGCCCAGGAGGATTACAACGAAAAGGTTCGCGCCCATGCGGATTTGATCATTGAACTGGAAAGAACCGAAGCCAGTTGGCAGGCTGCGCTTGCCGCGATGGAGCAGGCTCAAGCAGATTTTGATGCCACCATATCAGGGCCGGACCAGGAACTGCTCAATTTAGCTGCAGCAAGGCTTGCAGCTGCCGAAGCTCAAGTCGAAGCTGCCCGTGTGCAAGTTGATCACCTGACCCTGGTCGCTCCGTTTGATGGCACAATCGTGAAAGTGAATATTAACCCCGGAGAATACGCCGCACCTGGACAGCCAGTCGTGGTGATGGCTGACCTCGAGAATCTGTATATTGAGACTACAGATCTCAACGAGATTGACGTTGTCCAAATTGAAGCCGGTGATCTGGTTGTGGTGACTTTTGATGCGATCCCGGGAGAAGAATTTTCTGGAACAGTGACGGAGATATCCTCCAAATCGTCGGAGGGGCTTGGTGTCAATTACACAGTGATCATCGAGCTGGATGGACTCCCTGAAAATGCCCGCTGGGGAATGACTGCCTTTGTGGATATCGAAGTCGGTAATTAGCGATTAATGCTAATTTTACCGGCAGGTTGTCGAAAAATTAAGGCCAGGTAGAAATGATCGAAAAAATAAAAACACCTTTCATCCGAATGCGGAATGTAGTGAAGTCCTATCCAATCGGTGAGGATGTTTTCATCGCATTAAATGATGTTAATATCGATATCTACCCGGCTGAATTTTTGGGGATCACCGGCAAATCTGGAGCTGGAAAAACCACACTCTTAAATATGCTTTCTGGCGTTAGCGAGCTGACCTCAGGAGAAGTTATTTTTAGTGGGAAATCTAACGGCGCTTTAAACACAGACATTTCAATCCATGACCTCAGTGAGGACAAACTGGCTTTGTGGCGTGGAAAAAACCTTGGGATTGTGTACCAATCCTTTGAGCTGATGCCATCATTAAACCTGGTAGAAAACGTAATGCTTCCCCACGATTTATTGGGCAGTTATCATCCGTTGACCAGTAAAACCCGAGCGTTGGAATTGCTTGAGATGGTTGACATTGTTGAACATGCCTACAAGATCCCGGCGCACATTTCTGGCGGGCAGAAGCAGCGGGTGGCGATTGCCCGGGCGTTAGTGAATGATCCGCCTTTGATTATTGCGGATGAACCTACTGGCAATCTGGACAGTGTTACTGCGGAAACAATCTTCCAAATATTTGAGAAACTTGTCGAGCAGGGAAAAACTGTTGTGATGGTTTCGCATGATGAAAGCTTGGCGCCTCGTTTTAACCGCCGGCTGCAGATCATTGATGGCGTGGTTGGCAGCCCGCCTGCTTTTGATTCAATTTCAGAGGTTGAGCCTATCTTCACCAATAAAACCCAACCAGTTTTACTCTCAGCAGGTTCCGATGCCAAGCCTGATCCTGGGGATGAGGGTAAGGATGAAGGATCCAGGTTTGAGATTTTACCAACTTCAAAAAAAGCAAAATTTGATCACCCTGCGATTGTCTTACGCCAGGTTGATAAAGTGTTCGAATCCCCAGCTGGAAAATTTCCGGCTTTAAAATCGGTTGACATGCAGTTGAATTACGGCCAGTTTATCTCGATTGTTGGTAAATCGGGCAGTGGGAAATCAACTTTGTTGAATATGATCACCGGGATCGACCATCCCACTGCTGGCGAGGTGATTGTTGGCAATCAGAATATTTATCAGATGAGCAAGAGCGACCGGGCTTTATGGCGTGGACGTAATATGGGGGTGGTTTTTCAGTTCTTCCAACTGCTGCCCACGCTTACCTTGTTGGAAAACACAATGCTGCCGATGGATTACTGCAAGGTGTACCCTGTTGGAGAACGGCCTGGCAGAGCGATGCAGCTGCTGCAGATGGTTGGTCTGGGAGAGCAAGCCGATATGCTCCCTGCCTCAGTCTCGAGTGGTCAGCAGCAAAGCGCGGCAATTGCCCGGGCCCTTGCCACCGACCCGATGCTGATTTTGGCAGATGAACCAACTGGCAACCTTGATTCGCGATCTGCTGAAAGCATCCTCAATCTCTTCGAGCAGATGGCGGAGCTAGGCAAGACTATTCTGATCGTTACCCATGACCCCTCGATCACTAAAAGAACCGATCAAACCATTATTCTCTCTGACGGTGAGATCATTGACCAGACCGTATCACGCGCTTTGCCATTTTTATCCCACCCCCAGATGTTGGCGGCTACTCACCAGTCGGCGAGGAAAAAGTTTGCTCCACGAGCTGAAATTCTTGGCCAGGGAAAAGCGGTGGGAAATTTCTTTATGGTTGTCGCCGGGGAAGTTGAGATCCTGGCAAATACCAATAAAGCCAATGAGCTGAGCCTGGCCAGCTTAGGACCTGGTCAGTTCTTTGGGGAAGTTGAACTGATCAAAGGCGGCAAATCAATTGCCAGCGTTCGAGCAGGAGCAGCTGGCGTTGAATTGGCGATCCTGCCAAAAGAAGATTTTTATAACCTGATTGATGGCTCTCCGCTGACTCGCAGTGCAATCCAAGAAACTGTCACCAGCCGGCTGGCTGAACATAAAAGAAGGAAGACAGATTAATGCGTGCAAGAGATGTAAAACCCAATTTTATGAAGCCTCGTTGGTCCAAGGTGATCTCCGATCTGTGGGACAGCAAGATGCGCACCTTTTTGGTGGTGGCATCGATTTCTGTCGGCGTGTTTTCCATTGGGATGATCGTCAGCGCTTATATCATCCTGGCTGATGATATTGACCTGAGCTATGCTTCTGTTTCCCCGGTCAATATTGAGATTTGGACAGATCCATTTGCCGAGGATTTTTTACGAGTAATTGAAAAAATCCCTGGGGTCGCTGTGGCTGAAGGACGCCAGACTACAGGAGTTCGTACTCGCATTGAAGGCACTGAATGGCAGAATCTTAGCTTGATCGGGGTGAAAGATTTTGAGACCATGCAAATCAACCAGCTGTCGACGATTGCAGGAACCCAATATCCTGGCCGCCGAGAGCTGGTCGTCAGTGAGGACTTCATGGCAGACACTGGATATGAGGTAGGGGATAATATTCAGGTGGAATTTGCTAACGGCCTGATTCGCACACTGCCGCTGGTAGGTATCGTCGGTGACCAGGTCACCGGGGCTGGTGATTTCACCGCCGGGCCGAAAGCCTATATGACCATTGAAACCTTGTCCTTACTGGAAATGCCCAGTTATTACAATCATTTATTCATCCGGATTATCGGTGAAGGCAGTAATGAAAGTGAGATTGAGGCGTTGGCGGCAGTAGTTGAAGATAAGCTTGAACGCCATCAGCACCATGCTTATCGCACTCAAACATCCGTTTCCGATGAACATCCGATGGGCTCGCTTATTCTGGCCGTTTTGGGTGTCTTGGGCGCTCTGGGAGGGCTGATTACCTTTTTGAGCGGGTCATTGATTATTAATACCCTGAACGCTCTGCTGACACAGCATATGCGCCAGATTGGGGTGATGAAGCTGATTGGTGGGCGCGGTTTTCAGATCATGGGCATGTACATGATGCTGATCGTTGCTTATGGCATGATCGCTTTAGCGATCGCCGTGCCAACTGGTGCGATTGCCGGGTATGCCCTGGCAAAATATATTGCCTATACGGGGAACGCGGTACTTCAAGGTTTTAGGCTTGTTCCCGGTGCGATGGTGGTCCAGGTGGTGATTGCCTTCCTGATCCCTCTGGGAGCGGGTTTTTTCCCGATCAATAAGGTCTCAAAAACAAATGTCCGGCGGGCGATCAGCAATGATCAATCTCGGAACCAGGCTGCTGGACTGGGATGGTTCAACCAGGTCACTCAGAAATTTCGCTTGTTGGGGCGCCCAATTTTGCTCTCAATCCGCAATACCTTTCGGCAAACTGGACGATTGCTGCTGACGATCTTTACGCTTACCGTCGCCGGAGCAATTTTCATCGCCGTGTTCAATGTGCGCACTTCGATGATTGATTTCATTGATCAATTGACGATGCACTTTTTGGGTGACGTCACAATCAGTTTCGAAAGACCCTACCCGACCACCCATGTTGAGAAAATGGTGCTCTCCATTCCTGGGGTGAGCCATGTTGAAGGTTGGGGCGGGATCAGCAGTGAAATCTGGGATGAGGATGAGAATGTGATCGAAAATATGCACATCATCGCACCTCCGTCAGAAACCAGTTTGCTGGATCCTGATATGGTCGCAGGGCGCTGGTTGCTGCCCGGAGAAGAGCATGCTGTAGTGGCCTCGGATTCAATTTATAAGTTTTATCCTGATTTACAACCCGGAGACACGATCTCGGTTAAAGTGCCCGGTCACGTCGCAAAAGAATGGACAGTCGTTGGCGTTTTTCGGTTTGTCAGTATGGTTGGGGATACCCTGGCTTACGCGGATTTCGATTTTATCGCTGATTTGCTTAACCTTCCAAATCAGGCCTACTCTTACCGGGTAATCACAGATGAACATACCCTGGATAAACAGAATGAAATTGCCCAAACACTGGATAAACTCTTAAGCGATCGCGACTTCCAGATTAGTGCTATTCAGGCAGGCCTGGTGATGCAAGAAGATAATACTAGAGGGGTTAATATCCTGGTGGTCTTTTTGATGATCATGGCTCTGCTGACTGCTTTTGTCGGAAGTATTGGTCTGA
>JBDLJU010000140.1:0-8375 GCA_039714215.1 Chloroflexota bacterium
GCTGTGGCGCCTGTTCACCGCGGTATTTCTGCATGGGGGGATCACCCACATTGCCTTCAATATGTATGCCCTCCATATCCTTGGCCGCGAGCTGGAACGCTTTTACGGTTCTGCCCGCTTCTTGATCCTCTACCTGGTGGGCGCCTTTGCCGGGAATGTGTTTTCCTATCTCTTCACCGATGCCAACTCCCTGGGCGCTTCCACCGCAATCTTCGCCCTGCTGGGCGGGTACGGTGTCTTCGTATTCCGCAACCGGGTGGTCTTTGGCGGGAATACCCAGCGCGTGCTGCGCAACATCGGTCAGGTACTGCTGATCAACTTGATCATCGGCCTCACGCCTGGGATCGACAACTGGGGTCACCTCGGTGGTCTTATCGGTGGCGCCGCGCTTGCCTGGACTGGTGGGGTTGAATACGCCCTGTCGGGTAATCCTTTGACCGGATTAAAATTGCAGGAGAAAAATGAGCCCCGGCGCTTCGTGTTGTCCGCCGCCGCAGTGCTGATCACCTTTGGCGGTTTGGTGGTCGCCAAGGTGCTGTTTACCTAGTTCAACAAAATTCCTGGTTAAATAGATAATCCCCGGCGTTCAACCGGGGATTTCTTGGTTAAGCGATTGTTTGATCACTCGGTAAATAAGTCGTCATCCTCGTCATCAAACAGGTTGTCATCATAGTCATCGAGATCGTCATCATCATCGAGGATAAAATCGATCACCAGATCGTCTTCCGGTAAGCGAACCCACAGCACCAGCATCTGCCCGTCGTTGCTCTCGGTGGCTCGTGCTGCCACAATCGGCACTTCCTGCGTGACCCCGTCGGTGGTGCGGAACTCGAGATGGATCGGTTCGCGGTGATGCCAGGCGCGGTAGCAGCGTTCTACCAGGGCGGGACCGTTGGCAGTACGCAGCTGGGTGACCGCAACGCTCCCTAGTGTGGGGCTTTCTGCGATCCCATTTGCCCAGGTGTCGTACACGGTTTCAAAAGTGGGGGTGGGTCCTTCAATAATTGTAATTTTTGAGTCGTCCATTAATACCTCTACGCGGAATGATACCATAAAAGCTTAGGGTAGTACCTAGTAGAAGAGTAACCGTTTCGTAAGAGAATAATTAGAAATTTTTTGATTGAAAATGCGGCTTGGGTGACAGGCGAGAAAGCGGGTATAATCCCGTTCAATATTAACTCTCTTGTTGAATGGAGCCGCGTATGAGCAGCCCGCTGACCCCTGAGGATTTAAAAGTTTATCTCACCCAGCACGCAATTTCCGGTGAGGTGGTGGCGTTAACTGAGCCGACCCCCACGGTGCAAACTGCGGCTGCCGCAGTAGGAGTCGAGCCTGAGCAGATCATCAAGAGCCTGCTGTTCCTCGCAGTCGACGAACCGGTGTTGGTCATCGCCAACGGCACTTCACGGGTGGAGTGGAAGATGCTGGCGGCTTACCTGGGGATCTCGCGCCGAAAATTGCACATGGCCGACCCGGCGACGGTGCTGGCGCTGACTGGCTATCCGGTGGGCGGCGTTCCTCCGCTGGGACACCCCCAGCCGCTGCGCGTCGTGATCGAAGCTGGCGTGCTTGAGCACGAGTGGGTCTACGGCGGCGGGGGCAGCGAACATGCCCTGCTGCATGTCCAGCCCCAACAGCTGGCGGAGCATCTCCAGGCTGAGGTGGTTGATCTGCAGGCCCCACCAAAGGAGCAAAATGTCTAAATTCAAACCGATTGAGATTAACCCTAAAAAGCGGACCCCCTGGGCGTTGATTGCGGTGTTCGGGGTGCTTGCCCTGGCTGTAGTTGGCTACCTGGCTTATGACCGCTTCTTCCGGTCGGGATCGCCGCGCTGGATTCAGTATCGGGCTTACCTTGCGGATCCTGAATCGCTGGGCGAGTACCGCCTGACAGCGGGGATGCGCTGCGGCGATGCCCCGTTTGCCTTCCCCACCGACGGGGCGATTTTTGGTCTATGGGACCAGTCTTACCGTCCGGGGCACCGTCACAGCGGGCTGGATATTTTCTCCGGGACCGAACCGGGTATCACTCCGGTGTATGCCGCCTATTCCGGGTACCTTTCCCGCCCCGCAGATTGGATCTCGACAGTGATCATCCTCATCCCGAATGACCCGCTGCACCCCGGCGAGCAGGTCTGGACCTATTACACCCATATGGCCGCCAAAGAAGGGGAGAGTTTCGTCTCTGCCGAGTTCCCCCCGGGAACCAGCGAGGTGTTTGTGCCCGCGGGGACATTTTTGGGGTACATGGGTAACTACTCCGGTGACCCGGTCAACCCCACGGGATTGCATTTGCATTTTTCGGTGGTCAAGGACGATGGCTTCGGCGCGTTCTTAAACGAGACCGAGATCCGCAACACGTATGATCCCTCTCCGTATTTCGGGATGGCGATGGACAACAACACCAATCCGGATGAATTCCCTTACTGCGCAGATGAAATCAGCTACGAGGATTGGGGGGAGTGATTTTATTTACTTATCGCGTCCCAGCGCCGAACCGCACTTTTGCCGCGGGGTAATCGTGAGACACTGAGCGCTCCAACAGGGAGTGGCTTTATTGACCACACCCTGTTTCATCACACAAGCAATAGTAATCAAATCTGCAGTTTAGTATAAATGGCGGGCACTTTGATATTTGTTACATTTTTTGTATAATAAATATAGTTGATATTTCCATGGGGGTTTCGTAGCAGGCAGCATCCTCTGTCGTCTTGTTAGGAATTACTGGTTTCAGCAACGGTAACAAGAACTTATCTCCAGGGTTCATTTTTAACTTTTATCTCGCATAGGGCAATCCTGAAGCGCTCTGTGTCAAGATGAGTAATAAGCATGTTTAATTGAGACGGAGGACGAAATGAATAGAATGATCTGGCGAAGTTGTATATTAAGCATTGTGCTTTTGATGATCCTGCTGGTAACTGAGAGCGCCACTCCAACAGTTCAGGCTGGGGGATTTTGCAGCGGGGTATCAGAGATCCCATCTGCTGAGTGCGTCGCGCTGGAAATGTTGTATTCCAGCACAACCGGTACCGGTTGGAATAACAACGACGATTGGATGATCACCACCACGCCCTGCAGCTGGTATGGGGTGACTTGTTCTGGGGGACACGTTACTGAATTGTCACTTGGGATGAATAATCTGGTGGGGCCTTTGCCAGTCGAGATAGGTGACCTTCCGTATTTAACAGCACTGGGGTTATGGGTCAATCAGCTTAACGGAAACATTCCAACCGAACTGGGCAATTTGAGTAATTTACAATCACTTCAATTACAAGATAACCAATTCGTCGGGAGCATCCCAACCCAATTAGGGAATCTTAGCAATTTGATCTGGTTGAATTTGCGGACCAACCAACTTACCGGAAGTATCCCAACCCAACTGGGCAACTTGTCCAATCTTATAAATCTTTACCTGCATAGCAACGAGCTTGATGGGAGCATCCCGGCTGAACTGGGCAACTTGAGTAATTTGGAAAGTCTGCTTTTGAACGACAACCAGCTTAGCAGTGCAATCCCGGCTGAGCTCGGTAATCTTTCAAGCATAAATTACCTATATCTCCATTACAATCCGTTGACTGGAAGTATTCCCGCCGAATTGGGCAAACTTTCAACCATCACCTACCTCCATTTGGATAACACATTGCTGAGCGGCCCACTTCCCAACAGCTTCACCAATCTTTCTGCGTTGTCTAATTTTTATTTCAATACCACCTCGATTTGTGAGCCGCAAAATCCAGCCTTCCAGTCATGGATTACTTCTGTTGGAAACGTAAGTGGCACTGGTGTGCCCTGTGTGGCTACCCTGCTGCTTGATTCGGATTTTGAAGAGGGTGATTTCAGTGAGTGGACGCGGGTCAATGACGGCAATGGCTATTTGTACGTCTGCCCAGCCGCGGCGATTAATGGTGCCTGGGGGGCGTGTGTCGATCGCGGTACGGATAAACGTAAACAGTTGATTGATGAAACCCCGGTTTATCAGACTGCTTTCAATGCACGCTTCAATATCGACATGAACTCGCTCTCGATCGCCGAGGGAACCCGTTTCCGTTTCATGCAGGTCAAGATGGGCGCGGACAGGCCGTTCTTCATCGTGCTCAAGCGCCAGGGGGGACAGTATCTGATCCAGCTCAACACGTTGATAGATGGCCTCACTAAAGTTAAGACGGGCTGGTACCTGCTCAGCAATGCACCGCATACCATTGAGGTCGATTGGCAGGCAGCATCCTCGCCTGGCGGGAATAATGGCTGGGCTGAAATTATCCTGGATGGCAGCACGTTAGAATATTTGAGCGGCTTGGATAATGACACAATCTTTGTAGACACATTCAAGATTGGGTTTACCAGCCGGTTGGACGGCAAGGCTATCTCCGGGATTTTTTACCTGGATGACATCGCCACCAGCAATGATGGTTATATCGGGATTCCCTGAATTTTAAATTGCCACTGATTAATTCGATGGACTGCTGGAAAGCAGTCCATCGAAATTTTTAACGGATTTTAATGATCAGGCGAGTGGGAAAGGAGGTAAAAAACCCTAAGTTATTAATATTAATTAAGTTACAACTCATCAAAATGATCTATACTAGAATTAATTGAAAATAGCTATCCGGCTGTCTGGAGTGATAGTTAAGTACAAGGAGAGAAAAATGGCCGCAAAATATACCTTCTACGGACATGGCACGCATCTGATCGAGACCGGGGGTTTTAAATTGCTGGTCGACCCCTTCTTCACCGACAACCCTCAGGCCCCGATCAAAGCTGAGGAGGCTGAGGCCGATTTCATCTTTGTCAGCCATGGGCACGGAGACCACGTCGGCGACGCGGTAGAGATTGCCAAACGTACCGGCGCGCTGGTGATTAGCAATGCCGAGATCGCCAGCTGGTTCGATAAGCAGGATGTTAAAGCCCACGGACAGCACATCGGCGGAGGCTACCAGCACCCCTTTGGCTACCTCAAATTGACGATCGCTTTCCACGGCTCGGCGCTGCCTGACGGTTCCAATGGCGGCAGCCCGGCCGGGATGCTGCTGACCACCGCCGAAGACGAGACGATCTACATCGCCTGCGATACCGGCGTGTTTGGCGGGATGAAGTTCATCGGCGATGCAGGCATTGACCTGGCGGTGCTCCCGATTGGGGACAACTACACTATGGGGCCAGATGACGCCCTGATTGCGGTAAAATTACTGGAACCCACCCTGGTGATCCCCTGCCATTACAACACCTGGCCGCTGATCGAGCAGGATGGCGAGGCCTGGGCGAAGCGCGTCGCAGCCGAGACAGACACGATCCCCCATGTGCTCCAGCCAGGCGAGAGTTTAACCTTATAGTTCAGCAGCAGCATTACTGATTAATCTTGGAGGCTGTATGTTCAAAGAAAACCGTGATCGCCGGGAGGAAGAAGAAAAGATGAGGCAGGAATCCCGCCTGCCTCCCGGCCAGTCATTGACCCAAAAATTCCCGGTGCTGCATTACGGGGCGGTGCCAAAATTCAACCCGGCTGCCTGGGACTTCCATATCTGGGGTGCCGTGGAAAAAGAAGTGCGGCTGAGCTGGGAAGAGTTCAGCGGCCTGCCGACCACCACGCTGGAGATGGATATTCACTGCGTGACCAAGTGGTCCAAATTCGATACCACCTGGGAAGGGGTCAAGATCCAGACCCTCGTTGACGAGGGTCTGCTCAAACTCAAACCGGAAGCCAACTTCGTGATCCAGCATGCCGAGTACGGCTACACCGCCAACCTGCCGGTTGAGGTGATCTTCGGTGAGAACTTCCTGCTGGCGACCCACTTCGACGGTGAGTCGATCACCCCCCAGCACGGGTTCCCGCTGCGCGGCGTGGTCGGGCAGATCCCTGGGCGCGACGAACTTCCGACCCCGTATTTCTGGAAAGGCGCCAAATGGCTGCGCGGTCTGGAGTTCCGAGAGGAAGACCAACTCGGCTTCTGGGAGCAGGCTGGCTATCACAATGAAGCCGACGTGTGGAAAGAGCAGCGCTACGGGCGGGGCTGATCGTAAAATCAAATCAGATCTTGTTGGGCGGCTAGCAGCCGCCCTTTTTTGATCGAACGATTTCGATTTAATAATTATGAGCAGCTTGCTGCTCATAATTATTCTTTGTGGGGGAGCGCAAAAATTTAATCCCAATTCCCAGCCGTGACTACCAGACTAACGACTACCAGACTGGGCTCTCGAATGATCCTCGGTAGGGGCGACCGGCTGGTCGCCCTTGGCGTGTTGGATTTACGGCCTTCGGGCAGTTCACGAACCACCCATCCCAGCAATCAGAAACCGGCTAAAGCCTCGACTCCTCGTTTAGCGTGCGGCGTTCGACTACCAGACTAACGACTATTGACTAACGACTACCCCCTCCGCGCACGGAAGAGACGTCGGAGACTGTGAGTGATCATTGTTATCGCTGTGGATAAGATTAATCCGCCATCCAGTTCCTCCACCGCTTGCGGGGGAGGGAAGCGGATCCTATAAATTCGTTTAGCCTGAAAGGAGGGGGGCTTAATTCCGGCTAAAGCCTCGATTCCAGGATGGTAGCTGAGGTTGACTGACCGACCAGCGACTATCGACTATAGACTACTAGACTAACGCACTATCCTGTACAATTGATATATGCCCAAAATCTCCGTGCTGATCCCGTGCTACAACGCCGCCGCCACCCTGGAGGCGACCCTGGAAAGCATCGCAGCGCAGACGCTGACCGATTTCGAAGTGATCGCCGTCGACGACGGTTCAACGGACGAGACCGCCGCGATCCTCTCCCGCTGGGCGGAGGGTGACCCGCGCTTCCGCTTCGTCCCCCTGCCCCATGCCGGGATCATCCCCGCGCTGAACGCAGGGCTGGCACAGTGCACCGCCGAGTATGTCGCCCGGATGGACGCCGACGACCTGATGCACCCCTCCCGCCTGGAATTGCAGGCCGCCTACCTCGACCAACATCCCGAGACCGCCCTGGTCTCCAGCCTGGTCTCCGGTTTCCCGTCCGGCGACCTGCGCCAGGGGTTCCGCATCTACATTGACTGGCTCAACACCCTCACCAGCCACGCCGAGATCTGCCGCGAGATCTTCGTGGAAAGCCCGCTCTGCCACCCCACGGTCACCTTCCGCAAGCGCGCGGTGCTGGAGCTGGGCGGCTACCAGGAGCGCGGCTGGGCGGAAGACTACGACCTGTGGTTGCGGATGTATCTGGCGGGGATGCGTTTCGCCAAAATCCCGGAGACGCTGGTGGAGTGGCGGGAGCACCCCGAGCGCCTCACCCGCACCGACAGCCGCTACTCGCTGGAGAACTTCCTGCGGGCCAAAGCCCACTACCTGGCGAAAGGTCCGCTTGAGGGGCGGGACGAGGTGATCATCTGGGGATCGGGGATGCACGGCAAGCGCTTGAGCAAGCATCTATTACGAGAGGGTGTCAACCTGATCGCCTTTATCGATATCGATCCGAAGAAAATTGGGCGCACGCGCCGCGACCGGCCAATTGTTGCTCCCGATGCACTGCCTGAGCTGTGGGCGAATGCTTCCCGCCCGGCGGTGCTGGCAGCGGTCGGCGCCCGCGGCGCTCGCCACTTGATCCGCACCCAGCTGAATGAGATCGGTCTGCGCGAGGGGGAAGATTGGTGGGCTGCAGCGTAAGTTACGGGGCTGGCGCGGCTGCTCCCCGCAAAACCAATATGTCATCCCGAGCGACCTTCAGGTCGGAAGGATCATTATAAAGATTGAATATCATCCCTGCCAATGCTAATTCATCGTGCAAAAACCTCCGCCGCTCGCTGGGCTCTGAACGACAGGATTAATTTATAAAAATTGCAGTGAAGCAAACCCTCACCCTACCGTTCTGCGAACGATTATCCCTCTCCCAATTTTGGGAGAGGGACGTCTAGCTGCAGCGTCTGAACGACCATCACCAGGGTGAGGGTTTAAAAGGATCAACCAATGGCCGACCACACAATCATCCCGCAAATCAACATGTCATCCTGAACGCCCGCAGGGCGGAAGGATCGTTATAGGGATTGAATATCATCCATGCCAGTTCTAAGTTATGGTGGATAATAATTCCTCCGCTCGCTGAGTTCGGTCTGAAAGATAGGATTAATTTATAATAGTCGCAGTGAAGCAAACCCTCACCCTACCGTTCTGCGAACGATTATCCCTCTCCCAATTTTGGGAGAGGGACGTCTAGCTGCAGCGTCTGAACGACCATCACCAGGGTGAGGGTTTAAAAGGATCAACCAATGGCCGACCACACAATCATCCCGCAAATCAACATGTCATCCTGAACGCCCGCAGGGCGGAAGGATCGTTATAGGGATTGAATATCATCCATGCCAGTTCTAAGTTATGGTGGATAATAATTCCTCCGCTCGCTG
>JBDLJU010000141.1:0-8345 GCA_039714215.1 Chloroflexota bacterium
CATCATCCGGGCGAACAATGGCGTGGAATATTATTTCTACGAATTAACCGGCGACAAGGAAGAGGCCCTGCATTTCAGCGATTTTGAAGGAAAACTGAAAATCGGTCCTCCAGCAGAAGAACCCCGCATCCGTCTGGGTATGAAGGTCGAGCCAGAAGCAGATGGCGAAAAAACCCTCGGGAAAATTAAACTCTTGGGTTAGCCCAAACAGGTGGCAAGGTGAACAATGACAGCACAAGCTGGAACCATTCAGAACACCAGGCAGCTCAGAAAGAGCGCCAAAGGAAACCGCGTGTTTATTAGGATGCTGCTGGTAATCCTACAAGCGATGACCAGCGCAGTGGTCTTCAGCTTTGTATTTCTCTTCGAGGGAAGAATTTCCCCCTTATTCCTCGTCTTCGCATTGCTTGCCGCGACCGGGTTGGTTGCAGGATTGACCTCCCGCCGGGTGCTTAAAACCGACATCCGACTGCTGCAGTACCTGGTAGGACTGATCAGCCTGTTTGCTGCCCTTTTTGCCTTGAACTATTTTTCTGGCGGTGTGCTTGGGATCAACTATCTGACAATCTATCAGGCTGATTTTGAGCCCCTTGCTTTCATCCAGGTCGGAATTGGCATCTTCAGTATGTGGCTGGCAATAGCAGCCTGGCGAAAGCCAAAAAGCCACGAATTTGAAGATGATATCTCGGAAGCGCCGTATACCGCCCCCCCGAGAGCAAGGCAGGTGGAAACGAACTCACCGGCTGTTTTAGAACGGGTCAGAACACCCCGTCCAAAACGAAAGATCAACTGGTTTTCGGCATCGGCCTCATCGGCTAACAACAACTCTCGAAACCATTCATCTTCATCAGCGATCCCAAGAGAGCGGATTTCGCTAAAGGGAAACAAGAAAAGCAAGCGCCGAGTATCCAAGATTCGCACACGGCGCTCGACACTGCTGCTCAACCGCCAACAGCCGGTCAAATTTGTCGGCGCGGAAGAGCACCGCTGTCCTTACTGCCTGGAAACCGTTGCCTACAACGATCCCCGCGGGGTTGAGATCTGCCCAGTATGCCAGACTCACCACCATGCGGACTGCTGGGAAGTGACCGGCGTGTGCCAGGTCCCCCATGCGAACGGCTAAATTCCAAAAATCACCGATTGATTACTTGCAGATGCAATCTTTATTAATCGCATTAAACTATCCGGAGAAGAAACAACCTTATGTCAGATATTGAAATTACCATTGTCCTCCCCAGCGGAGGCGCCCGAAAAGCCGAAATCCCAGATGACGTCCCCGTGCGTGAGCTGCTCGGAGAGCTAACCTCCCTGCTGGAACTCCCCACCGTTGGCCCTGATGGGCGCCCGATGGGCTACCGGATTGACAGCAAAGCGCTCGGCAGAGAGCTGCGCGAGGATGAAACCCTGTCCAGCGCCGGAGTCCCGGTGCAGGACCGCCTGGTACTCACCGCCGATATTACCGCTGGTGCGCGCGGGCAGAGCGTCGCCCAGAGTCCCCGGATGCGCCGCCTGGCCGCCGATCTCAAATTGATGGAAGAACTTGCCTCGCAAAGCGACTTGATCTCTTTCAAATCCAGCGGCGCTCGCAAAGGCGTGCCCCCGGAACGCTACGTGGTTACCTATTCCTGCAAAGGGATCCAGGCCGTAGACCGCAAGGGCAACCCGAAATTCGGCAACCGCCACCAGGTAGAAATTTACCTGCACAACCAGTACCCACATCGTTGGCCGGGGATGAAATGGCTGACCCCGATCTGGCACCCCAACATCAACCACATTAACGGTACGGTTTGCATCGATGCGGCCTGGTGGACAGCCAGCCGCTCCCTGGACCGCCTGGTGATCATGATCGGCGAGATGGTGCAGTACAAGAACTTCCACGACGATCCGAAGAAGCCTCCCTTCCCCTGGGACCCTGAAGCGGCGCGCTGGAGCCGGGCATACCGCAAGAAGAATTCAAATGTCTTCCCGGTCGATCACCGAGAATTGCTGCGCCCCAGCCGTGTCAAATTAAACCAACCTAACAGCAAACGGAAGAAAAAACCTTCAATCCGTTTGAAATAAATTTTTGAGCAGCGATCTGCTGAAAAATAAATGCAATGCCGGCAAAAAATTGTCAACCCGATGTTGGAGCTCAATAGATTGAGCTCTACCAAACCCGAAGCGCTGCTTCGAAAAATTGAAATGGAGAAATATCATGGCAGATTTACCCGTAACACTCGTATTGCCCTCAGGGGGCACCCGAAACGCAGAAGTTCCCGATGATGTAGAAATTCGTGAGCTGATGCCCGAACTGACCACCTCGCTTGAGCTTCCCACCACCGGCCCCGATGGACGACCAATGAGCTACCGGCTGGACAGCAAGGCCTTAGGGAGAGAACTCCGCGAAGAAGAGTCACTTGGCGAGGCAGGAGTTCCAGAAGATGATCGTTTGATCATTACCGCAGACGTCACCGCGGGCTAGACGGCGAACGCTGGGGCAAGCATTCCTTGCCCCAGCTTCCCTGCTCGGTTTACCAGAGCAACTACACCCAAGATAATCTGATGACTTCACCTTTTATCCGACTACAGCCGCCAAACGCGCCTGAACCACAATTGGAGGAGATTCCCTCCCCAATTTCACGCCGCTGGTGGACTGAAAACGAGGACGGCATCCAATCTCCTCCTGTATCCGTGTTCTTGACTCAAAAAGCTTACGTTAAAACGAATGTACACGCTGGGAGTGATTTGGAGAACGAAGTTGGCGGCTGGCTGGTTGGAAAATGGCGAGCTGACCCAGAGACCGGCGATAACTTTATCGTGGTTGAGGCAATCCTGCCTGCAGTGCACATTGAGCATGGCAGCGCTTTCCTCACCTTTACCCAGGACAGCCAGGTAGCGATGTACGATGAAATGGAAGAGCGCTACCCGGAAAGCGAACTGGTCGGCTGGTATCACACACATCCCAAGATGGGTGTCTTCCTCTCAAAATACGACCTCTTTTTACATCAGAACTTTTTTACCCAACAATACCAGGTTGCCCTGGTGATTGAGCCTCACACTCGCACCGCAGGCTTTTTTATCCCACAAGCCGATGGCAGTTTGGACCCCCGTCAATACTACGGGTTTAGTGAAATCCACAATGGCTCGGACCGGAGCGTGGTGCACTGGCAAAACGTGTACACCGACCCAGAACTGAGCTTTCAGGAGGAAGAATCATGAGTCGAATGATGAGACTCTACTACAATGCCATCTTAGGTGCAATTGGGGGGCTGATTGGATGGCAAATCAGCAATATCCTTGGGCTGTCGTTTACGCCCAATATGTATGTCGCAGAAATCGTTGTTGGCGCCCTGATCGGCTTCAGCATCGGTATGCTGATCGGCTTCTCAAGCGGGATATCTTCCCGCAGTATCGTCCGCGCACTGCGCGATGGCCTGATCAGCGGCCTGCTCGGCGCCCTCGGCGGCGCAATCGGGCTTCCGATCGCTGAGCAGGTTTTCCAGATGTTGGGCGGCCAGGCCTGGAGCCGGGCATTTGGCTGGGGCATTTTCGGTCTGCTGATCGGTCTGGCTGCCGGGGTGACCGGTGGAAGCCAGATCTGGAAACCAGCAGTCGGAGGCACGATCGGCGGGATCATCGGCGGAATTTTCTTAGAATTCGCTCGCGTGCAGTTCGCTGACCCCCTTCTGGGAAAAGCCATCGGGCTTTCGCTCCTCGGCGCTTCGACCGGCATTTTCATCGCCCTGATCGTTTTCCTGCTCTCAAGAGCCTGGTTCGAAATCACCACAGGCAAGATGGCAGGGACAGAATTTATCCTCGATAAATTCCTGTCCGCAAATGGTCCCTCTGCCTTTATCGGCAGCAGCCCGCTTAAATCAGATATTGTGCTGCCTGATCCGGATATCGCTCCGCAGCACGCCATGCTCCACGGCAAGGATACATTTTTCCGGCTGAAGGACATCAGCCAGCAAGGCACCTATATCAATCAAAACAAAATTGAACAGGCTGACCTGAAAGACCGCCAGAAGATCACGATGGGAAATACCGAAATGATCTACCATGAGAGGAGATAACCCGATGTTAACCAAAAGAAAAAAAATCCACTCTATGATGATCGTGACCGCGCTGCTGCTCACTCTTGTGTTTTCTGGCTTCAGCCCTCTTCCCCAGGAAACTGTGGAAGAAAACGTGACCGTCACCCAGGTTGATACTTCGAATTTCCCAGAGGTCACCCTCTACATCTCGGTGGTCGACCAATTAGGCCAGCCGCTGGGGATCGATCCGGGGCGGATCACGATTGCTGAGAATGGCAAAACAATCCCTCTCGACCAGATCCGCGGGATTGACGAAGTTGGCCCGCTGACCACCCTGCTGGTGATGGATATCTCTGGCAGTATGAACGGCGAAGGCAAACTGGAAGCCGCAAAATCAGCCGCAGTCAGTTTTATCGAACAAATGCGGTCCGTCGACCAGGTTGGGCTGATGATCTTCAACACCGAATTTTCTTACGTTGAACCGGTCACCACCGATCACGATCTGGTGGTCGAGACAATCAACGAGATTGTGGCGATCGGCGATACGGCGATGTACGATGCCCTGGCGCAGGCTGTTGAGATCCTTGACCCGGTGGAAGGGCGAAAAGCAATCATTGCCCTTACCGATGGTCTGGACAATTTCAGCGGAACCACCCCAGATGGCTTGCTGAACGGGATTGGGCCGAGCGGCCTGTCGATCTCGATCGTTGGCCTGGGCAACCCTGACCAGTTTGCCGGAGAAATGAACGGCCTGGACGAAGAGGCCCTGATCTATATCGCTGAAAATGCTGGCGGTGTGTATGGCTATGCGAACGACGAAGCCAGCCTGCAGAATTTGTACCGCACCTATGCGGTAGCGCTGCAGAGCGAGTATGTGCTCACCTATACCTCCCCCAACGCCCTGCGAGACGGCGTCAACCGGGCATTAAGCATCAGCCTGGCAGACCGTGCCGGACAGCCCGCAGCGGGCAACCAGCAAACCGTCTACAACCCTGGCGGTTTGATCCCAGAAGTCGCAGAACCAGCCTCTTGGACCCTGTTTTTTGCCCTGCTGGCCGGCCTGTTGGTGCTTCTTGGACTACCAGCCGGAATCAACCTGGTGACCAGCCTGGTTTCAGGAAATTCGGGCGGGGGCAATGGGAAAGCCAAAAAGAAGAAGGGGAAAACAAAGATCAAGCTGCTTGACTAAACATACAGTTGAGTTGGATGAGAACAGACATGGCGCTTAAGCCCCATGTCTGGATAAAAGAGGTCTGGGAGATTTATCCCCAGACCTCTTAGTTTTTCAGGAAAAACAGCTAGTCGATCATGTTCTCATGCTGCACAAAGCTGCCGCTGCGCAGATCGACAAAAGCCTGCTGAATTTCAGCTTCGGTGTTCATCACAAAAGGACCATAAGGCACAATTGGTTCTCCGAACGCTGAACCTGCAAAGAGCACAAACCTGACACCCTGCTGCGGGCTGGATTTCACCTTAAAATGGCTGCCTTCCCCCAGAACAAGCATGCGTACTTCGTTGACAATTTCACCTTGCCCCGCAGGGTCGACGCCAAACAGCCCTTCCCCATCAAAAACATAGACAAGCAAGTTGTGATCAGCCGGAAGGGGAAGCTCAAACTCAGTTTCCGCCTCGAGGGTAACATCCAAATACAGCGGTTGAGCAGCAATTTCGGTAACTGGACCGCTGGTGCCCTGATAGTCCCCCGCCACCACCCGGATAGCGACGCCCTCGCCTTGATAGGTCGGGATTTCCGTCTGCTTGACTTCCTGGTAGCGCGGTTGGCCCATCTTTTCCGCTGCAGGCAAATTTACCCATAACTGAAAACCATTGACCACCCCCGAAGGGCTGGGCTGCGGTATTTCTTCATGGAGGATTCCACTTCCGCTGGTCATCCACTGCACATCACCCGCGCTGATCACCCCGGTATTCCCCAGGCTGTCCCGGTGGCGGACATTGCCCTCCAGCATATAGGTCACCGTCTCAATGCCCCGGTGCGGGTGAGTTGGGAAACCAACCGCCGGCGCGTCAGCGGGGTCGTTGAAGGCAAAATGGTCAAACAGTAAAAACGGGTCATGCAGATTTGCCCGACTGGGAGCAAACGATCTGCGCAGCAGTACTCCCGCCCCTTCAATCACCATCTGTGGTTTAATATTTTCGACGACTTTACGGTATGAAAATTCCATCTTGATCATCCTTGGCAGCTATATTATCTTTATTTTACCTTTTTTATCTATTTTTTTGACGAAAATAAACTCCCCGTACTTACTTTCAATTTTAAGTTAAGACCACCGACATAGCCGTTGGCTTGACCTGAGGCTATAAGCCTCCACTACTTGCGGCCTCTAAAGGTGCTGCTTTCCCTTCGTTCAAGCCTGGTGCACCGATTGCTTAGCTACCCCTAAGCTCCCTGTCTTCTCTGTTCTCCGACTGCCTATCATCCATACCTGCTTCCCCTATCCTGCGCTTTTTCCTGCACCATTCTCTTTCACTGCTTCTTACTTAGAATATGCTCTTGTACTAAAGGATTTTATATCATTATCTTCCCTTTGACATTCAGCCGCTTTCAACCCCCCACCCCAAACCCCTCCCCCAGATGACTGCTTCTTTTTTGGGGCAAGCCCACATCCAAGTCGGTGGCTGGGGAAGGGGGCCAGGGGGTTGGGGTAAAAACAATCTTTGTGCCTGTCCAATATATCAAGATCATTCCCTTGCTATAAGCTTTCGACTTCCACCAGCATAGCTGTCCGGTATTACCGGCGTTTTTCTGTTCCGGGCGTTCCTCCCTCAACACCCTAAAGGGATAAAACAGACAAGGGGCTTAAGCCCCTTGTCCATTGAACCAAATCTGATTACGATAAATGGCAAATCCTCAAAACCCCTAACCCTGCTGCAAGCAGCGGAGTATTACGAGGTTTTGCCCTTCCGGGTTCGGATTTGATTAAATATTCGATCAGCTAGCCGAGCGAACCGATCTTTTCCTCAACTTTTTCAAGAATTTCACCAGATTTGACCAGGGCTTTCATGGTGTTATGGTCAGGGTACAACGGACGGTCTTCATCGAGATAATCAATATGCTCCCGGATCACCTTGTGAGCCGCCTGGACGCCTTCTCCTGGCGAGAAATCACGCAGGTCGAGCGCCTGTGCCGCCGCCATGAACTCGATCCCCAGAATGCCGTAAGCATTGTCAATGATCTGAGCGTTCTTGATCGCGGTATTCATCCCCATTGAGACAAAGTCTTCCTGGTCCGCCGCGGCCGGGATCGATTGAATGCTCGCCGGCGCTGAAAGAATGCGCTGCTCGACGATCATCATGTCGGCAGTATATTGGCTGAGCATCATCCCGGAGAACATCCCTGCCCCTTTGGTAAGGAACGGGGGAAGTCCGACGCTCAATGCCGGGTTGGTCAACCGGTTCAGCCTGCGCTCTGAGAGCACACAGACCATGGTCAGCGCCGCCCCGGCGAAGTCCATCGGCAGTGAAACCGGGCTGCCCTGGAAATTTGCCCCGGTGAGGGTCAGCTTATCCTCGGGTATGAAAATCGGGTTGTCGCCTACCCCGTTGAGCTCAATTTCAACCTGCGAGCGGGCATATGCAACCGCATCATGGGCCGCACCAATTACCTGCGGTGAAGAGCGCATTGAGTACGCATCCTGCACTTTGGTTTTGATCTTTCCGGTGGTCAGGTCTGAACCAGCGATGCACATGCGCAGCGCGTTGGCCGTGCGCACCGCGCCAGAGAAGCCGCGCAGTTCATGCAGGCGGGTATCATACGGTTTCATGTTCGCCATCAAGGACTCGAGACTCATCGCCGCCGCAATTTCTGCCTGCTTGAGCAAATGCTCAATTTCATAAATATGGATGGCGCTCATTGCCGTAAGCAGGTTGGAGCCGTTGATTGTCGCCAGGCCATCACGGGCATGCAGGTCTGGAATTGGAATCCCGGCGCGATCCATTGCCTCTTTACCCGGCAGGCGTTCCCCTTGATAAAATGCCTCCCCTTCTCCCATCAGCAGCAAGGCGATCTGGGACATCGGCGCCAGGTCGCCTGAAGCGCCTACCGAACCTTTCTGGCAAACCACCGGGGTGACGCCTTTATTTAACATCGCAATTAAAGTATGGGTGATAACCGGCCGGCAGCCTGAGTTGCCGTGGGCGTGCACGTTGATCCGCCCGGCAATTGCTCCACGCACATACTCTTCCGGGACCGGGTCACCGATTCCGGCAGCGTGATTGTAGATCAGATAGCGCTGGAACTGCATGACCTGTTCGTCATTGAGCACAACCTCAGAAAACTCACCGATCCCGGTGTTAACCCCATACATGATTTCC
>JBDLJU010000142.1:0-8325 GCA_039714215.1 Chloroflexota bacterium
CGCCAGGTCCCAGTCGTGATGCATGAAGTTGGCTACCAATCATTTTCCGGCTTCTTTACGACTGAGGAAGCCACTGCCCGAGAGATTTTCCTTGATGATTCCTACCAGCTAAACGAGGCGCAGGAAGCGCGCTTGCAGGAGTACCTGGAACAGCGTTTTTCCGGAAGTTTCACCATGGCGGGGATCAAGTTTTGGCCTGAGATGAGCCAGCTGGATGCCGGATTTCTAGAAAAAGCCGGTGGTTTTAAGCAAATTGTTCCGGTATTTACCAATGTGATTTTCGATACCAGCCAGCTGCATGCCAATGTGGTTTATGAGGATATGTTTGTCTGGCTGGATGATCTGCTCAGCTTGATCAAAGGCCATCCCGAGACCTTGTTTGTGATCCGCGCCCATCCGGATGAAATGCGCACTGGAAAGGCCAGCCACGAGACCGTGGACCAGTGGGTGAAGCTCAACCAGGTGGATCAACTGGAGAATGTGGTCTTTTTCCACGCCGACGAGTTTATCAGCTCATATGAGCTGATTGGGCGGGCGAAATTCATGATCGTGTATAACTCCTCGATCGGGTTGGAGGGCGCTTTGTTGGGGAAGGCGGTATTGTGCGGCGGACAGGCATGGTATGCGCACTACCAGACTGTCTTCTTCCCTGATACCCCTGCGGGTTTCAGGGAAAAAGCTGAAGAATTACTGGGAACAGATCAAATTGTTGTGCCTGGTGAATTTCAGCGTAATGCCCGCCGACTGCTGTACTATCAGAACTTCATGGCGGCGCTGCCGTTTGCAGATTTTTTGGACAGGCACAGCTTGCGAGGTTTTGTGCGTATGCGGAAATTTAAGGTTGCGCAGCTGCTTCCAGCTCAATCACCGGCGGTTGAGGCAATTGTGCGTGGTTTGGAGACAGGAGAAAAAGTTTTTACGATTAAGGAAGAACTGGAATGACAGGCGATAAGGTTGAAATTCTATCTGTAAAATTATTGAGCGAACAGCGTAAACTGCTGGATGAATTTAAAATGGTTGCCAATAAACTCCGTTTGGAGTTCGGCTGGCATTATTTACTCGATTTGGCCTGGATTGCATCCCACATGGACCTGGACAACAACCGCAGAGTGATTGATGCCGGCGCGGGGATGGGCGTGATGCAGTGGTTCCTCTCCAACCGTGGGATTGATGTATTGAGCGTCGACCGGGGCAGCCGGGCAAACCTGCCTTTCCATTTCCGGGCGTACAGCCCGGTGCAGGGTTTGCGACCAGAAGACTTGGCCTCCCGTCTGCCGACAGCGGCTTACCTGCTGAAAAATGCGCGCAGCCGGCGAGTAAAATTAGAATCCCTGCTGCCAACCGTGAGACCAAGAACGGAAGCGCGTGCCGAGGGTAGAGGCACGGTTTTGATCTATAACCAGGACCTTAGTAATTTGACCGATTTAGAAAACAACTCAATTGACGCAGTTGTGGCGGTTTCTGCCCTGGAGCACAATACACCGGAAGGACTCCGGATAGTGGTCGATGAGATGCTGCGGGTATTAAAGCCTGGTGGCAGGCTGCTGGCCACACTTGGTGCGGCAACCACCGAAGATTGGTTCCATGAGCCATCCAAGGGGTGGAACTACACCGAAGATAGCCTGCGAGATATTTTCCAGCTGGATCAGAAGGCATCCTCAAACTATGCCGAACACGACCAGCTATTTGAAGAATTAAAAAACAGTCAAGAGCTACGCGAAGGGCTGGCTGGTTTTTACTGCACCGCCTCTGGGCGAGGAATGCCGTGGGGAGAGTGGAATCCCCAGTATATCCCTGTGGGCGTGTGTAAAGTAAAATCGAGCGTCTGAACAAGGCGAAAGAGTATAATCGAACCAATCAATAATAAGTTTTGGAGTACGTGATGACGGTAGCAAATTCAGAATTGACAGAGAGCATCCAGCAGGCACTGGCACAGGCCTTGAATGTGGACCCCAGTGAGATTGGACCAGAGACTCAATTTGGCGATCTGCCTCAATGGGATTCGATGGGTCACATGGAGGTTTTGGTTGAACTTGAGAAGAACTTCGGTGTAGAGATCAGCGCGGAGACGATTACTGATCTGGTGAGTGTGCCATTGATCTACGCACATATTGAGGAGAAACAAAATGGGTAAGTTAATTCAGCTGGCGTCGGTTGTAGAAATTCCTGACCACTTGATTGGACAGGTGCAGGCCAAGCTCGCATATGTGGACGAAGCGATTGGCGGAGCGAAGATTTCGGAAGATGGGTTGACCATCACACTGGAACTTCGCGGAGATACCGCGCCTGAATTGATCAAGAAGATAGAAGACAAGGTTCAGCACGTGGTACGTGAGATGGCTGAGGGTGCAATGAAGCCTAAGGTTGAGGTGCTGGAGGATTTCTCTGACCGGCCGGTATATTACAACCTGGATCCGATTACAGAACTGCTCGCCAGCGGAGAAGTGGTTGAGGAAGAAACCGGGATATTCATTTTTGGCCCCCTGGTCAGTCAGTTAATCGACTTCTTTGAAAGCAAATTCTTAATGCTGGCAGATCATTTTGAGGCCAAGCCTTATCGCTTCCCGACCTTGATCTCGGCCAAGTTCCTTGATCGAGTGGATTATTTCAGCTCCTTTCCGCATTCGTTGACATTTGCCACCCACCTTCGCGAAGATTTGGATATCATTAACCAGTTTGCAGAAGAAGCCACCCTTGAAGCAGACGGGCTGAATGCCCCGGCTGAGATTTTCTCCAAGATCCAGGCGCTGCTCTCACCGGCAGTTTGCTATCATCTGTATTTATCTCTGGCAGACCACCCGCTGCCGGACGGCAAGCTGATTGCTACCGCGGTGGGCGAGTGCTTCCGCTATGAATCGACCAACCTGACCTCTATGGAGCGCTTGTGGAACTTCACGATGCGCGAGGTGATCTTTGTGGGTCCCAAAGACTTTGTGCTGGAGAACCGGCAGAAGTCGCGTGAGTACATGCAAAAGATATTCGAAGAAATTGGGCTGGTCTACCATGTAGAGACCGCCAATGATCCCTTCTTTGTCGGAGAGTTCCGCAAGCAGGCTGCTTTCCAGTCAGCATTCCAATTAAAATACGAGATCAGGGCAAGCCTGCCTTTCAAGGACAGCACCCTGGCAGTGGGCTCGTACAACTATCACCAGGATTTCTTCGGCAGGCATCTGGATATCACCCTGCCGGACGGAAAACCGATCCATACCGGGTGCACCGCTTTTGGACTGGAGCGGATGGCGTATGCTTTCCTGGCGCAGTATGGATTTGACCAGACCAAGTGGCCGAAAGTGGTGAGGGAGTGGATGAAATGAGTGAGATCAGCTACCGCCTGGGAACCGAGGAAGATTTCCCGGTTATCAAAGCGTATTATGTAAAACTAGATGAGTATTTCCGTGAGATTGACCTCGGACTGCCGATGCCTGATGATGTTGGCCAATCCTGGTTGGATTCATTCAGCCGCACCTACGGCAAGTTTTCAATCGTGCACGTTGCTGAAATGGACGGTGAGGTGGTCGGGTTCATGCTCTCGCGGATCAAGCGGGTACCGCCTTACTGGGGCGGCGTGCTGGTTGGTACGTTGAGCGATATGTGGGTGGAGGATAAAGCGCGTAAAGGCGGAGTAGGGCGCAAACTATCCGAGCTGGCTTTGGATTGGCTGCGTGAGCAGGGCACCCACTCGATTGAAATTCAAGTGTTGGCGCATAACGACCCAAGCTGGAATTTGTATGAGAGCATGGGTTTCAACTTAGAACTGCGGCAGGCGCGCCTGCTGTGGGAAGATTACGATACATATAAAGATGCAAGAGGTCAATAAGCACGACGTACTAGAAGTTTTAAACCAAGTCGGTGTGGGGGCGGGAGACGGGCTGCTGGTACACTCTGCCTTGCAGTTCCTCGGTAGACCGGAGGGCGGTGTGGGAATCTACCTGGAAGCGCTGCAGCAAGCGGTCGGTCCGCAGGGCACGCTGATCGTCCCGGCGTTTAATTTCAGTTTTGCGAAGGGCGAAGATTTTGACCCGGCGACTGCCCTGGCTGTAGGGATGGGCACCTTTTCGGAGTATGTTCGCCTGGCTGGTGGGGTGAAGCGCACCAGCCATCCAATGCAGTCGTTTGCGGTTTGGGGGCGGGATGTAGATGCACTGACCAAATTGGATACTCCATCGGCATTTGATGATAATTCAGCAGTGGATTGGGCGCTGAAGAATGAGTATAAGCTGCTGCTGCTGGGCGCCGATATCCAGGCAGCGTCGATCTTGCACTACAGCGAACAGCGGGCGAAGGTGCCCTACCGTTACTGGAAGGAATTCAGCGGGCGGGTGCTCAGGGATGGGAAGTGGCAGCCGTGCAGCTATTCAATGTTTGTGCGTGATATGGAAATAGATGCTCGCCTGGAAATTTACCCAATTCAGGATAAGCTAGAATCTGAAGAAAAATGGGCTGACGTAGAACTAAATTATGGCTTGGTTTCGCTGTGCAGTTTGAAGGATTTTGTGCGAGTGACCGATCAACTGCTGGCTGATGATCCCTGGTGTTTTGTAACCAATCGACCGGAGGGCGTATGAGCACGATGATGTCGCTGATCGAGGAGCTGTGGTCCCTCAAGCGCGAGTTGGTCTCAGATGATTACGATAAAGCGCTCTTCCGTCTGGCGGAAGAAGTGCCGATGGCGATCCACGAGTATCCCAGCGGCTCCCAGGTGTGGACCTGGAAGGTGCCGGAGAAGTGGACATGCCACGAAGCCTATATCGAAACCCTGGACGGCGAGCGCCTGTTGGATTACACGGATCACCCACTTCATGTGGTTTCGTACTCACTGCCTTTCGAGGGAGTGATTTCCAAAGCAGAGCTGTTAGAGCATTTGCACGTGCATCTGCATAACCCGGATTGGATCCCGTTTGTGTTCAAATATTACACCCGGGAGTGGGGCCTGTGTGCCAGCCAGAAGCTGCGTGATTCTTTGGTAGAGGAGCAGTACCGGGTGGTGATTAAAACTACCTTTGAGCCAGGGACACTTAAAGTAGGCGAAGTGATCGTGCCGGGTGAACTGGAAGAGAGTGTGGTGTTGGCAGCCCATCTGTGTCACCCGGCGATGGTGAATGATGACCTCAGCGGAGTGGTGGTTGGGTTGGACGTTGTGCGCAAATTATTGGCAGGCCCAAAACCGCGTTACACGGTCCGTTTATTGATTCTGCCGGAGACGATTGGCTCGGTGAGCTACCTGAGCAATAATGAAGATTTGATCCCCAAGATGGTTGGCGGGTTATTCCTCGAGATGCTGGGCAATGACTCCGGGCTGGCATTGCAGCAGTCCTTCCAGCCGGAGAGCCAGGCAGACAAGACGATGATTGCAGGGCTGCAGAGTGCAGTGCCGGGAAGTTTTGTGGGACCGTACCGCACGATCATTAACAACGACGAGCGCCAATTTAATTCCCCGGGGGTACGGGTGCCGATGCTCTCTCTCTCTCGGGTTGAATGCCCAGAGACTATCGAGTCGATGTATCAGCCCTACCCAGAATACCACTCCAGCGCCGACACGCCTGAGATCGTGAGTGCAGAGCGGTTGGAAACGGCCCGCGATGCCGTGCTGGCGATGCTGGATGCTTTTGATAAGAACTGGTATGTGGTTAACCAATTCAAAGGCGAAGTCTTCGCTTCGGGGCATGGGATCTGGATTGATTACAAGGTTAACCCGGAAGGGCACCGCAACTTATTCCAGATCATGGAACGCTGCGATGGCGAGCGGACTGCAGCAGATATTGCCCTGGAATTAGAGATATCTTTCCAGGCTGTGTGGGAAATCCTTTCAACATTTGCGGAAAAAGACCTGGTGCGGTTCAGCGATGTGCCTGAACCGACCGATCCGCATAGGATGGTATAGGATGCCGATGACTGCATCACTCAGGCAATTGGTAGATTTTCCCATGCGTTGGCTGCGATGGCAGGCCCGTCGTGGAAAAGTTCGGATCAAAGCTGGCCGAATTAACACGCCAACCTTATTTGCTAACTCGTTCCCCAAGTCGGGGACGCATTTGCTGACCCAGGTGCTGGCTGGTTTTTCAGAACTTGGTCCTTTTGTGAATACGGGCTGGAATGCCGTGACGATGTTCGATGGCCCGACGGGGAGACTGCGTCCTCAGATGGAAATTTTACGAGCAATTAAACGCCTGCGGGCGGGTGACCTGGGCTATGGGCATCTGCATGCCACCCCGGAAATTTCTGCAGCGCTCAGCCGCCCTGATATGTCTTCATTTTTTATCCTGCGCGACCCGCGTGATGTGGTTGTTTCCCACGTGTATTATGTGACTGAGCTGGAGCCCAACCATGTCCATCACCGCTATTATGTGGATGCGCTGACCAGCTTTGGGGAACGTCTGCAGGCGAGCATCTTAGGCAGGCCGGAATTAGCCAACCCGTTCCCAGACATTACCGGGCGTTTTGCGCCTTATTTAGGCTGGTTGGAGAATGAGCGGGTGCTGACCCTGCGTTTTGAGGATTTCATTACTGCCCGGGAAGACACTTTGGGCAGGGTGTATGATCATGTTGCCCTAAATGGTTTTTCCTATTCAGGCGGCAGAGAAAAGGCGGTAGGGAAACTGTCTGCGATGATTGACCCCGAGCGTTCACCGACTTTCCGCACTGGAAAAGTCGGCGGCTGGCAAGAGAATTTCACGCCAGCGATCAAGGATTTATTTAAAGAAGTGACCGGCGATTTGCTGGTGCGTCTGGGTTACGAAAAAGACCAGGATTGGTAGCGAATGACCCCGAAATGTTCAATTGTGATCCGTGCTTATAACGAGGAAGCCCATATCGGCCGCTTGCTGGAGGGGATTGCCCAACAGACACTGCCCGATGTGGAAACGATCCTGGTTGATTCAGGTTCGACCGACCGCACGGTGGAAATTGCCAAAGGGTTTGGGGTCCGTCTTGTACAAATCTCCCCAGATGAGTTTACCTTTGGTCGCTCGTTGAACCTGGGGATTGAAGCAGCGCAGGCTGATTTGGTGGTAATCATCAGCGCCCACTGCTACCCAGTCTACCCTGATTGGCTGGCAGAGCTGCTCGCTCCAATGCAGGATCAGCAGATCGCGGTGAGCTACGGCAAGCAGCGCGGCGGGAGCAGCAACCGCTATTCGGAGCACCAATGGTTTCGTCACTATTTCCCGGATACCTCAGTTCATCGACAGGGACACGCGTACTGCCATAATGCCAATTCGGTCATCCGCCGGACTGTCTGGCAAGACCATAAATATAACGAACACCTGACCGGGTTGGAAGACCTTGCCTGGGGAAGTTGGGTTTTTGAACAGGGACTTGGAATTTCGTATAAAGCAGAAGCGGAGGTGATCCATCTGCACGACGAGGGTCCTAAAACGGTCTACAACCGCTACCGCAGGGAAGCAATTGCGATGAGGCAGATTCTGCCTGCCAGCCAATTTGGATTATGGAACTTTATCCGGCTGACCGGGAGTAAAATATTTTCTGATCTGATCCAGGCACGGCGGGAGCGGGTGCTATTTCGAAAATTGATTGAGGTACTCTGGTTCCGGGTGATGCAGTATTGGGGGACTTTTCAGGGCTACCGTTATTCTGGCAACGTGGATGCTGAACTGCACCAGCATTTCTATTACCCGCCTGGAATTCTCTCGGTTAAGAGCCCGGCTGCGCGAGATGTGGCACCAATAGATTATCAAAAACGAATGGATGATTGATGGAGTTGGCTTGTGAGTGAAAAAAACAGAAAGAACACAAGAATTGCAGCCCTGGTGCCGATGCGCCATTCCTCCGAGCGGGTAAAGGGGAAGAACTACCGCGATCTGGCAGGGAAACCGCTGTATGCCCATATTATCGGCACACTGCTTGGCTGCCCTGAGATTGCTGAGGTGGTGGTGGACACTGACAGCCCAACGGTCATGGAGGGATTAAGGAAGGATTTCCCGCAGGTGACTGTGCTGGAGCGTCCTAAGGAACTGCGTGATGGGATGATCCCGATGAACGAGATCTTGTTGTATGACACCACCCAGGTGGAGGCGGATTACTACCTGCAGACTCACAGCACCAACCCGCTGCTGCGGGGCGAGACCATTTCGGCGGCGGTGGGTGAATTTTTAGCCCAGCAGGATGAGTATGATTCGCTGTTCTCGGTAACTCAATGGCAAACGCGGTTGTATGACGCCGCTGGAAAGGCGGTCAACCACAACCCAAATGAACTGCTGCGCACGCAGGACCTGCCCCCAATCTATGAAGAGAATTCATGCATATATATTTTTACCCGAGAGAAGTTAAAGAGCCGCAACCATCGCCTGGGTGACAAACCGCTGATGT
>JBDLJU010000143.1:0-8262 GCA_039714215.1 Chloroflexota bacterium
CCCCGCAGTCACAAAAAAGGTGACAATGCAGAGCACCGGGATCAAGGCAAGACCAATCCAAAAATACTTCTTCTTTACAGTCCAACGGTTGAACAAATTAATTTCAGACATAATATTCTCCATTTCCTTAGCAGTGATATGAGTATAGCGGATTTTTCTGCGAGGAGCAATCTCCGCTTCCCACCTATAACGTATCCCGCCTGAATTTGGTTCCCGGGATGGTGTGAGGGATTTAGGGCCTGGGATTAATTCTCCTGCTGCTTGCTCCCAAATTCCCACGACATGTCCTTCCGACCGAGAGCAGCGAGCGGAGGAATTAAACATGATGGATGCTCGACTTTCCAGATTGCATTAGGTCTTGGCGACTCAAAAAAGCTATTTTTACTCCAGCAATCCCTCTTTTTGTACAAGCTCCTATGGACTTCCTCCGCTCGGAGTTCGGCTCCGCCGCCTCCTCGGTCCATTAGACTAAAAGAAGCCCATTAAAATATGGGGGTCAACCTGTATAATGTCAAATGGTTGCATTTATTCTTTTTTCTTCTCGTAAAAATCAACAAACAAGGATAGTGTTGAAGCAGGATCCAGGTTTAGAACATTAGTGGTCGAGAGGTCCATTTTTTTGACCAGTGTTCTGAGGATCTTTATCCCCAGGCTCTCAAGATTCGATTGTTGTTTGTTCCGCAAAAGGAATTCTTTCGCAAGATGAATATCCGCATCACTCAACTTCTCGATGGGCAAGTCTCCCAATCCTTCAATATAAGGACGCACCATCTCTTGCTTTTTCGAATCAACCTGCCTGGCATCCAGGCTCTCAAGAGAAATCTCCTGTTTAATATCCCGGATTACCAGGGTCCCCGCCGCCAGATCACCCAAACGGCGAGATTGATTATTTGTGAACATCACAATGATGCCAACTGCATAGTTGAACGGTAAAAAATCTACGAGGCGTACAATATTCCGAATCAATGACTCGGAAAGCGTGATTGGTGTCCCATCAACCCGCACCACTCGCAGCTTAACAAGTCTTTTCCCAGGGGTCTGCCCATTCCATGCCATTTCATAGAAAACATAGTACCCCCAATACATCAGAAATGAAACCACACCGCTGATGGCGATAACCCAGGGATTCAAGGCCTCGAATGATGAAATTTCATCTCGCAAGGATGAAGAAACCAGGACCATCACTAAAACAATTAGAAATTGACCGATAAAGATAATTATGGTGTCGACTGCGGCTGACATAAAACGCGAGCCTATCCCAGCAACATCGTATGCAAAAGCCACATTTTCTGGTGTATCAATATTGAGAGGGGCATCTTGGTGATAAGTCATGTTTTCCCATTTTCCGTGTATAATTTGATGGTAGTTAATTACCACCATATTATATCTAAAAAGCGGGTTCCATTCGTGAAAGCTGACCAACTGTACCAGTCCCGCCAAACCGATTGGCAAAATTTGTCTGAACTGATCGCTAAAAGTCGAAATGGTGTCAGCCAACTGACACCTGCGCAGATCGAAAAATTGGGTGTGTTGTACCGTTCAGCAACATCAGACCTGGCGATAGCTCAACGTGATTTTCCCAATGATCGGATCACTGCATACATCAACCAGCTGGTTGCCCAGGCACATATGATAATATACCGCCAGGAGCCTTTCAGTTGGCGGCGGATCATCAATTTTATCTCGACCGGCCTCCCGAACGCCTACCGAAAAACATTGCCGTATACCATCACTGCAGCAATGTTCTTCATTCTCCCGGCG
The DNA here is from genome assembly GCA_039714215.1 of Chloroflexota bacterium. Classification (GTDB taxonomy): domain Bacteria; phylum Chloroflexota; class Anaerolineae; order Anaerolineales; family UBA11579; genus UBA11579. Next base: position 1,762 of record JBDLJU010000143.1, read on the forward strand.
CTGCTCGCTGCAGTGGCTCTTAGTATCCAACCCGGCGCTGCAGATCAATTCCTACCTCCCGAGGTAAGTAGCCTAAGTGAAACGATCGCCAATAAAGAGCTCTGGACGAATATCCCTATCGAAGAACGCCCATATGCTTCGTCTTTTATTATGACGAATAATATTCAAGTTTCATTCCTGGCATTTAGTGCAGGCATCCTATTTGGTATCTTTACAATCTGGATCATGGTCTACAATGGCCTGATCCTTGGAGGGCTTACTGGACTTACCATCCACTACGGCATCGGTTTTGATCTCTGGACATTTGTTATTGGTCACGGGGTTATTGAAATGAGTGTAATTTTTATCACCGGGGGTTGTGGCCTGATGCTTGGTTGGGCTGCACTCCGACCGGGCTTATTGAGCAGGAAAAATTCGATCATGATCGCGGCCCGCCGTGCAATCCGCTTGGTAATCGGATTAATTCCATTTTTAATCCTCGCGGGATTGATAGAGGGGTTTATTTCACCAAATGAACAAATTTGGTGGCAGGTAAAATGGGCTATTGGTATAGGTGCAAGCATCGTCATGCATGTTTATTTATTATTTTATGGCAGAAAAAAAACCGAGTGCATATCAGCCTAGATTAGAGTTTTTCCCTTTAGTTCCAGATACCTGTTGACCACCGAGACCGATAATTGATTGGCTGGCACATCAAGAGTCAGGATTCCCATATATTTTAAAGTATCCAATGCAACTCGCCGCTGATCGAGGAATTGTGCGGCCACACTCCGCTGATAAGCGCCAAATGAATCTTGAGGATGTTGAGTTGAAGCTGCATTTATTTTTGGATCACTGATCGTCACCACCAGAGGTAGAGACCGCTTGCTGAGAACAGCGATATTCTTGATCAAATCTTGGATAGCAAGGCTGCCGCTCAGATCTGTAAAGATCACGACCAGGGAACGCTTTCGAAGCTTGCGACCTAAATAGCTGATCGCCCGGCTAAAATCCGGCTCGATCTGCTGCGCTCTGACAGGGTAAAGCGTTTCAAGTATCCGGTAGAATTGGCCTTTCCCTTGCTGTGGGGAAAGATACACGCCGATTTCATCAGCAAAGGTCATCAACCCAACTTTATCCCCCTTTCCGATCGCAACATAAGCCAGCAACAAAGCAGTATTGATAACGTAATCCAGCTTTGCGATCTTATCGACAGGGCTTTGGCTCATCCTTCCGATATCCAACAGGACCATTAAATTTTGGCTGCGATCCGTTTGATATTCAACCGTGATCGGACGGGCCTTGCGAGCTGTGGCTTTCCAATCGATCTTCCGATATGGGTCATCAGGTAGATATTCGCGCAGGCGCTCAAACTCGGTTCCCTCACCAAACTGTCGTGAATGGCGCAGGCCCATCTCTTGCAGGCGATTACGCCGCAGCACCAGGTCATACTGCCGGATACCCAATAGGTTTGGATAAACCTTTACCTTGCTCTGCGCATCTGCTTTTCCCTGCCGGATGATCAGGCCAAATGGACCCTGCCATCTGAGATTCACATCACCGAATTGAAAATCTCCCCTCTTGTTTGGCACCACCTGGTAAGAGTCTTGCCAGGTCTGTCGCGGATTGACTTCCCCGCTCAATATTCGTTCAGAAACGAAAAATTCAACAGGCGGCTCATCTTGCACTTGGAGGGCAGTACGTCTCCTCCCCCGGTTCCTTACAGAGAGCTTTATCGCGTTGTTGGCGCCTAAGCTCAGTTTTGTATCATGAATACGCAGCACCTCGAAGCGCTGTACATCTTCGGCCAGCCGCCAATCCAGATACAACATCAAAAGGCACAGAATCAAATATAGGCCAGCAATGGCTTCGATCCCCGGAAACCATTGACCAGCAGCAAAGATAGGTGCGGCTGCCAGGAGTAAGATTACACCTCTGAACGTAAAATGCATAGCTGCCTTTTCTAGCGAGGGACTTCTACCCGGCCTAGAATACGTTGGGTGATCGCATCCGCATCTAAACCTTCAATTTCCGCTTCTGGTTTCAGTAAAATGCGGTGTCGGAAAATTGGCGGCACCAGGAGTTTAATATCGTCTGGGGTTACGTAACTGCGCCCCTGAATGGCAGCATAAGTCTTTGAGCCCAACAGCAAATATGTTGCCGCCCGGATACTGGCTCCGAGAATCAGATCTTGCGATTCGCGGCTCGCCGAGATGATCTTTGTGATGTAGCTCAAAACACCATCCTCAACAGTTACCTGATCGATAAGTTTGCGAATCTCAACAAACTCATTCGCTGAGACCACCTTCTGCATACCTGAAGCTTCCAAATTATGCGGATCAAAGCCCTGGTGATAGCGTTTGAGTACCTTTTCTTCGACCTCAATGGATGAATACGGCACAAGGGTTTTGAACATAAACCGGTCGAGCTGCGCTTCTGGCAGCGGATAGGTGCCTTCATATTCGATTGGGTTTTGTGTTGCAACAACCATAAACGGAATCCCCAGAGGATATCTTTTTCCGTCCAGGTTAACCTGTCTTTCTTCCATCGCTTCTAACAGGGCAGATTGGGTCTTAGCCGGAGCTCGATTGATCTCATCGGCCAGGAGAATGTTTGTGAATACTGGTCCTTTCTTCAGCTCAAAGGTACTGGTAGTCAAATTAAAAACATTCGTGCCGATGATATCTGAGGGCATCAAGTCTGGGGTGAACTGAACTCGGGAGAAATCCGCATCGATTAGATATGCCAATGTCTTTGCCATCAGGGTTTTTGCGGTTCCCGGAACCCCTTCTAGCAAAACATGCCCGCCACTAAAGATGGCAATAACCAATTGCATAAATGGTTCTTCAAGGCCAACAATAGATTTGTCTGCTTCTTCGCGCAGTCTTTGATAATAATCAGAAATATTCATGTTGTTCATTTCCTCTGAAAGTAGTTAAGCCACTCAGCCGCTTCTGCAGTGAGCTGCACCATAACGGTTTCGTTGACATCTTCTTGTTTTAATCTGCTCAATAAGTCTCGGAGTGCCGCAGTATCTAAAGTGGGATTGTAAACAGCTAATCTGGCAATATATTCTTCGTCATCCAGGTCTGGATCCAGGCGGTACCGCCGCCCAAACTCCCTTTTGATATTTTTATGGTAGGTCATTAAAGTATGCTGTCTATGACCAGCACGCCGCCGCAGGTTGGCCACCGCAGAAATGTATTCCAGTTGGCTCCGCCTGGCAATTTCCTGCCGGACAGGAAGGGGCGGGCCAAATTGCCTGCCAGAGAGCCCCAAACTGATAACAATAATCCCTGCGGAGAACAACACAGCCCTACCAATCGGTGCCTGGAAGAGCCAATCCACTGGCCCCCTGATCGCCGCCTGATTATTTCTGTATCCATGATGCCATTCATCGAACAAGATCATTCCATCCACATCGATCGAGGCAATTATATTCAATATAAAACTGGGATTTCCGGCTTCTTTTAATCCCCGATTTGTAAATGGGTACACCATGGTTGTAAGGATCACATGACCTTGTTCTTGATTGAAGCTAACTGCCAAAGGGCCTCTTTCAGCTGCCGCCAGGGTAACATAATCACTCCGTTCTGTTATCAGAACCGAATAGGTGTTAGCCGTTACCGGAACGGACATGGGCGGGGAATTCATGAAAGGAGCATAGACAGCCTGAGTCTCAATAATTTCTGAAGCTCCCCTAAAACCGAAACCATATCGCTGCATGAACAGATGGGTCGCATAATTATTCCCTGCAACAATTAATGTGCCTCCGTGATCGATCCATTCATCGATCAATTCCCATTCCTTATCTTGGAACCGCAGTGTATTCAAAGGTTGGAGGACCAAAAAAGCGCTTGCTTCATCGGGAATTAGAAAGCCGTTCGAGAAATCATTCTCAACCTGATAACCCAACTCATTGAGCCACAACCAGAGAGCTTTACCTCCACCTGGCATTAATGATTCGGTCGAGAGCATTGGCGCTTCCGGTGAGGTCATCTGCTGAAAGCCAGCCACGATCGATAAGCCGACAAGTACGACAACGATGATAACGGCTAGCCTGGCATCAGTTTTCGTCAATCTCATGCGTTATCTCTCAATTGGTCAACGTGATATTGATATAAACGGAAAGTCTCCTCATCAATTTCCTGGAAACCATACCAGGCCTCGTCGAAAGTTTGAACAACCTGAATGAATGCCTCGGATAGCTCGGGATAGCTGGCGACATTCTGCATATATTCCCGGTTTGTTTTCGTTCGGTCATAATATAAGACCTGTCGTTCTTCTAAAAATAACAGGGCCGAGAGGTATAGAAAGCGGATTGCTGTTCGATTGTCCCCAGTCTGGGACGATTCCTGCGCCCGGGTATACGCGAGCTCTGAAGTGATCCTTTCGGCCTCCTCCCCAGACCCAACCAATTCCGCATCGGGGATCAAGCTGCCGATCATTTGGGAAAAGACATAAGAAAAAATGATTCCCAGGGCAACGACGCTTACCAGATAAAACAAGGCGGTAAGGTCCACAGTTATCGTGGTGGTTCTTTCTGGAAACAGACCATCTAAGAATTCATCGATCTTTGCCCAGAATCGCTTGATAAACTGGCTGAACTGACTCTCTTCTGCAGCTTCCCATTGAAATTCCTCCCCTGCTAAGATCGAAGCCAGGATCTCCTCAGCGCCAGATGAATCGCTTCCCTCCCGCGCATTCTGTTGAGCATCCAACTGCATTATTAAATGGGCTTCAATGAATTCCAGGTTCGGAGGTTCCTCACGCAGCAGTTGAACCAGAAAGGAAGCATCGATTGTCACAAAATCATTCCCCGGTAAAGCGACCTGAGTAACGCTTTCCCAGAAAACCGCCTTGTTTTCCAGCGCATCCTGATCAGAATCAAGTGAAATGCGCTGAAGTTCCTGAACAGCTGCCAGTGTGTCTTCAATCTCCAGCCAGTATTCCTCAACTGTTATCACACCAGCGGCAGCGAGAGAACCTCTGGAATTTAACAGGAATATGCAGCAAGACACCATGATGATCCAAATGGTTAAGATTGCCGGATGCTTCTTTTTGCTGATCAGCATACGCTGTAATTAGAGGAATGGGAGTGCAGAAACCATACCAATTGACATGAGAATAATGAAGGCAAGAACTCCCGCCATGGTTAATCCTATGAATCTTCCAATATTCTTTCCTGTGAGGAAATTTTCCTTTTGTTCAGTACCCAAAGGAAACGACGTTAAATTTTCCACCTGGACCTCCTCAGTTTCGGCCTGATGAGCAAGTACGGAAAGGTCAAAGCCTTCAAATCTTACCCTCAGGTCAAAATATACCAGGATCACCCCGGTGAATTGCAATGGAATATAGATCAGGCTCAAAACCAGGGTTAACAAAGATTGAAAGATTGTCTGTAACATATAAACTGAGGTGTCACCGGCCATCAGGCTGTCCTGCACGCGTGATTGCATAAAATAGGACACCAATGATGTGGGTGCATACACGATCAAATAGCTGAGTGCTGAGAGGATCGTCAAATAACCAATCAACCACCAGAACCGCTTCAATCCCAGGGACCAGGCTCGCGAAAATGCTTCTCCGGTTTTTCGCTCCTCAAGAACCACGCAAGGCGCGATCAGTGAGGTTACGACCATCACCTGAAAGATCAAAATGCCCGGACCGGTAAGCCAACCAACAACCGGAACAATCGTCCAGATTAAGATCCCCATTGTAACCAGACTAACAAAAAACAAAGTCCCGATTAATGGTCCCCAGGCGTTCTTAATTTTTTTGTAGGCCAGCAGGATGCCGGTTTCTTCTCCAAGATAATTATCGGCGATTGCCCGTGTCAATGCTGCAGTACCTAGGCCACTGACCAGGATAAAAGATGCTATTGACACAACGAAAGCTCCGACACTTGCAGCTAAAATGGGAGCAGGATTAACATCGGTATACTCTCCGGTAAACTGGCTGGCGGTACTCTCTATCGTGAGGAATGAAAGCAACAGCGACAATAGGGATATGGGCACCTGCACCATACCAATGATCCCCAGATAAGTGATGAAATTCTCTCGATATAAACGGATAGCCTGGTCTAACAATTCCCCCATGCTTCGAGGGCGAAGTTGAGTGATTTCCCGAATGGTCATGATGTTACTCCTGTGATCTGGTTTTAGAACATACAGTCTTGTCCCACGTTTTAATTCGCAAGTACAAAAGATTATACAATATCTTATTAAATTTTCATTGTAGATCCTTGACCAATTACTAACATTCTCAACACTGCGCATCTATTCAGGAGAGGGCAAAACCGCTCTTCTCCAGCTAACCTTCGTTGCAACCACAATTCTTATTAACCTTTGCGTGCCCACGCGGGAGCGTGGAGACGAGTGTTTAATCGTTTAGAAGGGGAACAGCAGTGGGAGGGTGAGGATCGAGACCAGGAACATGAGCAGGATCATCGGCCCACCGACCTTGAGATAATCGCTGAAGCGGTAGTCGCCGGCGCCCATCACCAGGGTGTTGACCGGCGAC
>JBDLJU010000144.1:0-8142 GCA_039714215.1 Chloroflexota bacterium
GTGAGCCCAACCGGGAAACCACCAAACATCGACATTGCCGCAGCGAAGACACCCATGGGAATTGCCCATTCTTTTCGTTTCACCAGGGCTAAGATAAATACAGCCCAGGCTGCCGCTCCCCACCAATTAACCATCTGTGACATGGCGTACATCCCGTTGACAAATCCTTCAGGTTCAGTTTGATACCGTGAAATTGCGCCAACGCCATCGATGAAGGTCAGCACATAGGCAAGCCCTCCAGCGAATGCAATCCCAATGATTTTGGGGTTAATACCTTTGATAAACAGCATCCCGAACCATAACAGGAAACCCAGGGCAAATATCCAGACGGTCGGAGCAGGTAATCCGATGCTGGATGGGGGGATCATTGGGAAAAAGCCCGCAAGAATTTGCATGATCGCAGCAGCGGTACCCAAAAACCAGGCCCAATCGGCTTTATTCACAAAACCATACAGGACTGCAACCCACAGCGCGCCAGCAGATACACCTATCCAACCAAGAAGCGCGAAAACGATCTGAACAGTAAGAGCTTCATCCGGACGTGCCCCGGCAAGCTTCCCTTCGATGTTTACAGTGTAAATACTGGCCATGATAAATAAGACGAGCATGCCAGTAAGAATTCCAACAACAGACAAACCAATACCTAGTTTATGATTGTTTTTGAGAGCTTTCATTTTAGCCGTCCTTGTAAATTTTTTCGTTATCGATCAAAATTGTTTGAAGGGTTGTGCTCCCTAATCACACCACCGTGCAATCCAGGAACACAACCCTATTCAAATGGAGAGCTTGTTCTAGTCTTCTGCAGGAGTGGAGGACTCCTCCAGCAGCAGATTTTTGAAATATGGCACAACTGTGAAGAACAGTGTTCCGATCGCAAGGAGTGAACCGTAAAGGTAATCCAGGGTTTTAGTTCGGAAGATCTGGGTTGGGGCATCGATCATCAGAATTGCGACTGTCCCAATCACGGCCAGCCACCAGCCTTTTTTCTTGCCGACTGATAACAGGGGGATAGAAATTACCAGAAGGATTACTGCAACCCAATTGACCTCACCGGCCCAATTGAAGAGCCACCAGGTGAAATCTTTGTACATCGGGTATCCAGGGCGGGTCCACATTGTTCGCTGGGCACCGATACCAATCGTGAAGGCATGCGTTGCCAGCATCCCGAGAAATGTCAGGGCACCCATGCGAGCCCATTTCTGCTTTATATCTGCTTTACGCAGGAAAATAAATGCCCAATATCCAGCAAGCCCGGTGAACGAAATGAACAGCGGGATCGGGAAACCTTCTACCCAGCTGACATAAGGCAGAAACATGAAGAATCCACCGATGGAGGGCATCGCGAACATCGTGATTGCCAGCGGGTAGGCCCACTCTTCACCCTTTCGGATTTCCTGAGAGGTAACGATCAGTGCCGCTCCAGCGACAAAGATGATTGCCCGCCAGACCGGGTAAAAGAAATCAAATAGGGGAATACCGCTGGAGAAGGTGGGGTTGCCAGCATCAATGTGGATTATCAGATTGGTCAGCACTCGTTCCAAAGATGTTTGCACGATGAATGGAATCACCGCGACCATCAGCAAACCAATCACTATCGCAATCACAGACATTGCATTTCGGTTTTTTTGTGGGGTTTCTTGCATCTCGTTCTCCTTTTACCAACTAGAATTATTTATGTTGTACTAATTATCACAAATAAGCCTGAGAAAGTCTTTAACTAAAGGTAAACAATGGAAATGGGAAAATTTTATTCTCTCCTGCTGATAGGGTACAATTGAGGGAGATTCAAGATCAAGTTTCTAATCAGCCAGATTTGATTGATTTTTCTAAATAGTCACTTTTTGTAGAAATTACCAACGATTCCGAAAAATAACACTTATGCGAGAACAAGACAATCATTTTCATCAATCCGAGGTTTTCAGCTATCTTCCAGAAGCTGAACGAGTAAGCTTGCTTAATGAGGCCTCCCATAAAATATTGAAAAAGGGTCAATATCTCTCGCATCAAGGAGATGTCTGGCCGAAAGTTATCCTGGTGGTTTCAGGTCAGCTTCGATGGGTGATGTTGGCTGCAAGTGGAAAAGAGCACCTGCTCTTCAACATCGATGAGGGCCAATCATTTTGGGCGCATTCAGTCTTTGATGATGAGCCGATGCCGGCTTCTTTATGTGCGGGAAAAAAAACCGAAGTCTTAATTTGGGATCGCAAAACCGTCCTTAAATATCTGCGGAAATACCCAGATGTGATGTGGAAGACCACCAGGATGCTCACCCGGATCATGCGGCACGCCCGTGAGATCATTTACAGCTTAGCCTTTCAACCCGTAGCTGGACGGCTGGCCGCATTACTGCTAGATCAATATACCGACTCAAACAGCGATCAAATTGAACGAGATTTTACTTTAAATGATTTAGCAGTTCGGGTAGCGGCAACCCCAGAAGTGGTCTGCCGCGTGCTGTATAAGTTCCAGGAGGATGGTATTCTGGAAATTACCAGGGCGAGCATCAACATCCAGGACCTGGAAGCTTTAGAAAATGCGAAGGGAGAATAAGATCTATGGATGATCTCTTCTTCCAATTAATCGAAAACACCCCGTTTTCTTCCTTATCAAAAAAGAATCTGCTTCGGGTGAAAGAACTTTCCATTTCAAAAAATTATCAAAAGGGTTCCTTTGTCACCCACCGGATGGATATCTGGCCTTATCTGCTCTTGGTCCACACCGGAGAGTTCAATGCCATCAAAGAATCCGGGCAGGGACGCAGTTTTGTGCTGGAGACATTCTATCCCGGGGATATTTTTTGGGGGCTGGCATTGTTTGAGAACGAAAAACCAAACCCGATGGCAGTCCAGGCTGCAGTCGATGGCAGCCTTATTTTATGGCATAAAGAGCAGATTGAGAGAATAATTTCTGATGATCCTCAATTCGCCTGGGGAGTCTTTGGGCTGCTGGCAAAAAAAATGGGACGAGCGGGTGAAATTGTTGAAGAGCTGGTTTTCCGTCCTTTACCAGGCAGATTGGCAAATTTGCTGCTCAATCAGTATGAAGATGCAGTCGATGAATTCGTAGCCCGGGATTTAACTTTGGAAGAAATGGCAGCCCGGATTGGGACCACAAGAGAAATGGTTTGTAAAATTTTGTATCAATTTTCAGACAAGGGGATCATTGATATCCATCGCACTGAATTCAAAATTACCGATAGTGTGGAATTACAGGATATTGCTGACCGCATGAAAGGCTAGTTTCTCAATTTCAAATTGGAAAAAAAAGACTTTCTGTGCATAATTATCAACACAGAAAGTCTTTTTTTCCTGTTCGGGGAAAACTTAAACCAGTAAAGCTATCTAATCTTATTCAACCTCGTCAAACAGGTGATTTTTGATTCCCGGGAGGAACAGCAGCACAATGAGAATCACACCTTGCAAACCAGCCATCCAGTAGGTGGAGGTTAATACCGAGGGGGCCAGGGTGTCACTAGGGACCAAAGATGCAACCAATGGGCGGGCATAGTGAGCCGGGAATGCGCCAAAGACCATCATCAGCCCGGTAAGGATTGCCAGGTACCAGCCTGATTCTTTGCGTTGGGCAAGCTTCCAAATTGCCAGTGCAGCGAAGATCACCACGAGGAACATCAATGGGCCGGTGCGGAGGAGCACACCATTGGCGGGTTTCAATAATGCGTCACCCGGGCTTTTCAGAATTACGCGCAGCGCATGAGGGAAGAGCATAAAGCCTTGCGCTCCGAGCATCCCTAACAGGGTGAAAACCCAGAACATTGCGTTTTTGGCTTTCTTATCGTTTTCTTTCAGGAAGAGGAATGCCCAAAAGATTGCCAGGCTGAGGAAAAATGTGATGTAAGCCGGGGGGAACTTCTTGAGATTTTCCAGCCAGCCTAAACCAATATAACCATTTACCATTGCCGGGATCGAGACCAGCAGCATCGCAATTGACCATGCCCATTTTTTACCAGCATAGAGAGCATATGCAACCGCAACCAGGGCCAAACCTACCAGCATTTCTACGCCGCTGTAAAACGATCCGACATACAACCTGCTCAGGTGCCCGGCGGTAATGTTGGTTGCCTGTTTTGATTGCTTCAGAATCAGGGTTTCCATCGTGGTGTCAAACAGCCCGGGGGCGATAAAGATCAAGAAAAGCCCCATGAGTAAGGCAATTGCGGCCATGATCTTCAAGTTGTTCTTATTTTCCTTCATTGTTTTTATCTCCTAATAATTTCTAAATTACTTTCTCCCGAACACAGGAAAGGGTTAAATATTGTGAATTACATCACACATAATATACTGTGATTACCGGAAAAAAGTCTTTGACATTTATTAAGTTTGACCTGGCTCTGGGAGATGCCGCTTTCGTTTCGAAAATAAAATGCTTTAAGGATTCCTTTTAAAATGGGCCGTACCCGATTGCCACACCGAGGCCCAAAAAGGCCACTGTCACCAGGACTACCACACCCCACAGCGGGAGAGTCCACTTGAGCCATTTGGGGTAGCTGACCACGGTAAGGCCGAGGATGATCAACAAGAGCGGGTTGGTGGGATACACTAAATTTGAGAAACCGTCGCCAAAACAGTAAGCCGTGACAGTCACCTGCCGGGTCACCCCAACCAGATCGGCCAGCGGCAGCAAAATGGGCATCATTAAGAACGCCTTGGCTGAACCGGACGCCACAAAGAATTCAATCAGCAGGGCCAGAAAATAGATCATTACTGCTGAAACGAAGGGGCTTGCCTCAGAGAAGGATTGTGCCGCGCTGTGCAAAATCGTGTCCATTATTCCGCCCTGGACGACAATATGTTTTATGCTGACTGCCATTAAGATCAGCAGGATCCCTGGGGCAATCCCTGAGATTCCCTCCCACAAAGCTTTGAATACTGCCTTCTTCTCGCCTCCGGCTAATAATCCTGCGCCCAGCCCGCCAATCAGGAAGAAAACGCCAACCAAGGGCAGCGCGTAATCCGATATTGCAGGGATCAAGGAACCGCCGACCAGTACGAAGAGGATCAACGCGATAAAGACCGAGAACCAGACCATCGCCCGTCGTAAATGCAGGCTGGATTGGGCAATCGCTTCCAGGTCAAGATCGGCATATTTGGCGCGTTCGGCTTTATCTTCTTCATATACCAGCGAAGCCTGGGGATTGCGCTCTACCTTTTTTGCGTAGCGCACAAGGAAAATAGCGAAGATGCCATAAATTACGATAAAGATAGGGATGCGGAACAAGGCCCCGGAAAAAAGTGGCAGGCCGGCGATTTTTTGGGCAATACCCACCGTAAAAGGATTGGTGATTGCTGCAGAAAATCCCATATTGGTTGCCAGCACGCTCATCCCCAGGCCAACGAGGGCATCCCAGCCAAGGGTGTAGGAGAGCGCCAACATCAGCGGCACTAAAGGCACAATTTCTTCAAGAATCCCAAAAAAAGCGCCAAGTGCCATGAAGACAAACGAGATCACCACCAGGAGCAAGTATTTTTTGCCGCCAAAAGCACGCACAAGTTTAGCGATACCTGCCTTGAGAATTCCCGCATGATCGAGTACTGCAAAAGCGCCGCCGACCATCAGGATGAAGACGATAATAACAATGACGATCAAACCATCGGGGCCGCCAAGCACTTCCACTGGAGCAGTCAACCAGCGCCAGATTGGATAATCGGGCTGTTGGATAAATTGGAAAGACTCGGCGTTGATCAGTTCTCGCCCGTCCTGAGTAATTCGTTGATAGCTCCCCGCAGGGATGACCAGCGTCAGAATCCCCGCGGCGATCATGATCACAAATAGAATAATCACGGATTGAACAAAGGCTTTCCTGCTGATCTGCGCCCCGGCTTTGGATTCCATAGTTTGCTCCTGATTTGGTTTGGGAAGTTGATTAAAAGAATAACATAATTTTTGGTTGGGTGCGGTATTTGAAAGCACGATAAAAAATATTATTGAGTAATAGGAGCTACGGTATACTATCTTTACAAATTTTTGGATGTATTCGTTTTATTCGTTAGCTACTAATCAAAAAAATCTCTTTATTGCTTTTGCCAGAATCCCCATCAGTTTGATGGTGGGGTGAATGGCTGGAACCTCAGGTTCCGGCTGGAAGGAATATTCAAGCAAATCCGAACCCGCAGGAGCAAAACTGGGTGATGCCCCGCTGCTTGCCGCGGGGATCGCGGTTTTGAGGATTTGTTATTTACTGGTTTTTCATCTATTAATTCAAGAAAACCTGGAATTAGGAGAATTCGCATGACAAAAAATAAAATTCCAACTTTGATTTTGGTAACAATCACAATTCTCTTTGGCCTGCATTTCATTCGGGTATTTTTAGCCGGTGTGATATGGTATCTGGGAGCCAGCTTGGCGCCCGAGATGTTAGCTTTATTTGCGTTGGGGATTTTTGCGCTGGCTTTGGTTCTACCTATCTTGATCCGCTTACTAGGAGAAAAAGGAACGCTCATTTTTACGATAGGGGGTGTCATCTTAGTACGGTTGATCCTCCAAATTGTGGATAGCGGCCAGCTGCATTTGATCACTGCCACGTTTGGCGTAATTTTGTGGAGTTGGTTCGTACCGTTCTGGCATCAGTCAATTCGCAATCGCGCAGATGTGCAGACCATGCCGATTTCCTTGTGGGCGTTTCCGCTGGCATTTCTGATTGATACCAGCAGCCGATCCCTGTTATGGTCCTATGATTTCGTCTGGCGGCAGGATTTCTGGTCCCTCTTGACTTTGATATTCCTGGTTGTGCTTGGCATGTATCTGCTCTGGGCAGAGATCAGAAAAGAGATTGATATAGGTCAAAATGATGAACCAATATTGAGCCACAGCTTGCCATTTCTGGGGTTTGGAGTGTTTTTGTATCTGGCGCTATCCCTGTTTCATAACCCGTCTGCGTGGATTGCTGCAACCGGGTGGAAGGATATCAATGCTCACCTGGTTACAAATCTGTTTGTAGTTTTGGGCGTGCTGCGGTTGGTCTGGGGAGCCTATTGGCCGTCGAAACAGCGCTGGCTGATGGTTATTTTATGCGGGATTGGGTTGACGATTTCTCTGGCATTGCTGATCCTACAGGTTGCTCCTGGTTGGCTTTGGTTGGGGATTGGAACACTGACTATGTGGGGTGTAATGGGTGCCATCTTGACGGGCACGGCAAGACGCTCCCCCCTAAAACCGGGGCTTTGGCGCAACGGGTTGGCAATGTTCCTGGCTTTGATGATCGTATTGACGATCATTTTCTTAGTTGCTCAATTCGAGATGATGATTATGACAATTGTTGCTGGTGCCATTCTGCTGCTAACGGGCGTTTGGGCTGCGGTTGGCAATGAAGCAGCCCTGAAAAGGGATTCTTTCCATCGCACGTTGCGCTCCAGTATAACGCTTGGTGTCATCGTAATGGTCTGTGTTGGAATCTGGGCGTTCGCCAATCGCCAGGATTTTTCGGTTATGCCTCATCAGACCAACCAGCCATTACGGATCATGACGTATAACATCCACCAGGGTATCGACGCCGATTTGAAAATGGATCTAGAAGCTATTGTCGCAGCTATTCAATCCGAACAGCCCGATATCCTGATACTTAACGAAGTTAATCGGAGCCGGGCGACCAATGGATATACTGAGGTTTTATCCCTGATTAGCGTTAGAACTGGGATGCCTTATATTTTGGGAAATAACTACGCTGATGGGCAATATGGAAATGCGTTGCTGACCAAACTGCCAGTGCTTGAGTGGGAGAATTTTCATTTTCAAAATAACACTAATGAAACTCGGGGCGTGCTTCGTGTCGTTTTGGATACATCGGGGGGGGCTATCACATTATATGCTACCCACCTTGACCATATCGCCAGCCCTGAAGATGTTCGTTTCGAGCAGGTTGGTGAAGTCTTGGCGCTCTGGAGCCAGAATTCCCGTTCTATTCTGCTCGGTGATCTGAATGCCACTCCAGATACACCCGAAATCCAACAAATTTATGCTGCTGGTTTTATCGATGTGTTACAAGCAACAAACCAAGCAGATGCATTTACATTTTGGGAGCCTGCCACCCCTGGTTATCGGATTGACTACATCTTTGTTACCCCTGATCTTGAATTCGGGGATGCCTGGGTTCCTCAAACCCGCGCTTCAGATCATCTCCCCATTGTG
>JBDLJU010000145.1:0-8056 GCA_039714215.1 Chloroflexota bacterium
GTCAAACATAAAGAGCTTGACGTCATCGTTGTGGAACAGGCTGAGCAGTTCTGCAGGGTGGATCTGGTAGGCGCGCTCGTCTTCGAGCTTGGCCCCTTTCTCTACCGAGAGAATCTCCCATTTTTCGGAGGTGGTTGGCTGGCCGATCACGAGGATGAACACGGCGATGATCACCATGGCGCCGGCGCCAAGATAGCGCATTTTAGGGGCTTTCTTGGGGTCTATCCCGCCGAAGATGCCTTCAAGCTTCTCGCCGCCCCAGAACATGAACAGCGCCATCAAAACCACGATGAGGACGACCCAGCCGGTCTCCAACCCGAGCCAGTCCATCAGGGTGAAGCGCCCCATGTAGGAGGAGAAGAAGAAATTATCGAAATATTCAACGGTTTCACCGAAGGCGAGAATCCCGAAGAGCACGCCACCGACGAAGAAGATCCCGTCGATCTTGCCAGTAACCATCGACACCAGGGAGGTGCCGGGGCAGAAACCGCCAATGATGAAGCCTACACCCATGATTAAACCGCCGACAATTCCCGGCCACAGGTAGGTGGGGTTCACCCAGATCAGGTTGTAGTCCAGCAGTCCGAGGGCGGAGGCGAGGAACACGCCGACCATTGCCACGATAATGCCGGTGAACATCACCTTCAAAACGGTCAGGTCTTTGAAGTAAAACTGGGCTGCCAGTTTGCTTGAATTGCCAAACCCGCCAATTTCGAGGGCATAGCCGAAGCCGAAACCGATGATCAGGAAGATGATGAACTGGCCATACTGGCCGAAAAGTTCAATTAAGTTAAGAGGAAAGGGTGTCATCATAATCTCCTAGTTCCACAACTTTTTGACGAAATAGGCCAGGGCGTATGCGCCGCCGAAGACGGCGAACATAAATGCCCAGCTGCCTACGGAGAGTACCGCGCCGCCGGAGAGCGCCTGACCAGAGGTGCAGCCGCGCGCCAGGCGGGCGCCGTAGCCCATGAATGAGCCGCCAACGAAGGCATAGAACCAGCGCTGTTTGTTGCTGATCTGCGGACCTTTATTGGTCTCAATTTTGAGCCGCCCGTGCTTCCAACCGGAGAAAAATCCGCCGAAGAGCACGCCAATGGTGAGGTAAACCACCCAGCTGTTGAGCGGGTTGAGGTCACCGCCAGCCATCGCCAGCAGGTAAGGGGTGTTGTTGACGTGGTTGGGCACGATCAGGTCTTCAAAGAAGACCAGGATGCGGTTCAACCCGCCGGAAGCTCCCAGCCCATTTCCGGTCAGGAAAAAGGATGCGAACAAGACGATCCCGAGCATCAAACCGGCCAGATAAGGATTGGCGTATGGTTTGGTTTCGCGTTTGAATTTAGATTTAGATTCAGCAGCTGTGGTCATTATTCTTCCTCCTCGTGGCTGCCGGAATGAATTTCAACTTCATCCCAACCCACGAACATTGATTTAATCCCGGCCATCGGAGTGTGGCCGGTAGTGGTTAGATATACATGTGCGACGATAAAGGACACAAAGCTCCAGGCAACCAGGGTGTGGAACGGCGCCAGGAAGGGCAGTCCGCCCAGCTTGAGGGCATATTCAGGCCAGCGGGAGACGCCCCACATCAGTATCCCGGTAAGACCCTGGAGCGGCAGCAGTACGTTCAGGATGCCAAGGTAGGTGATCTTCTGTAGTACATTCAGCCGCTTTACCCGGGTCTTTTCAAAGGGGTGTTCTTCACCTTTGAAGATTCCGCCGAGATAGAATTTTGCCTGCATCATCATCTGGTTGAAGAAACCTTTAGGTTCCGGCATGAAGCGTTGGATATCGCCGCTGACCAGGTTGTAGAACAAGGCCAGGGCAGCATTGACAGCCAGGGTACCGGCCACGATGTTATGCACCAAGACGACACCATTGAAGTCGAAAAGTCCAAACATCTCGGGCCTGTGGATGATCAGTCCGGTAAAAGCCAGGATGGTGATGGAAAGTGTTTGCAGCCAGTGCCAGATGCGTTCGTAGAGGGTGTAGATGTCAATTTTCTTGGTCTTGTGTTTGGGCTGCGGGCGCTTGATCGAGTACCAGACCCGGATGCCGCCGTGGGTGCTGATCCCGCCGAGCACGCCGAGGAACAATATCGCACCGAACCAGTCTACCCAGGCAACTTTATCATGCCCGAAGACATACATGCCTTCGGCTTGCGGGTCCGGCTGGTAGTAGAGCGAGCCATCCTCTTCGAGGTAGATATCCCCGTGGTTGAGGGTGTTGCTGTCCTGCACAAATACCGGGATGACATCACCGGGAACATAGCTGGCTAGTTGAATAGGTTGGGTTACTCGTGATTCGTCGCTGTGGCAGGCGGTGCATTCAGCGGTTGCCAGCTGACCTTCAATGACATTATGGCTGATGCTGTAGGGCTGTACCTCGGCAGAGATGCGCGGGCTGCTCAAACCTAATTTCTCAAGTTTGGCGGCGACGAAGGCAGCTTTTTCTTCAGTGTCGAGATTTAGTTCGCCAGCTTCAATTTCTCCGCTGCCATCGGCATCGAAGAAAACAACCACGTCGGCGGCATAGCTTTCGCCATCGAGGAAAACGGCTTCCAGGTCCTGCAGTCGGACGGGGCGTTCCGGCTCGCCGTGCACCCAGAACCAGGAAGTGATCAGGTTGTAGGGGGCCAGCTTGAGGGTGCCATCCAGGTTTTGACGCTGGATCAGCACCGGTTCATAACCCGTAACGAGGTCATTGATCGTGCCGGTATCACCTTCAACGCCGCGGCAGGCGGTTTGCGAAGTGCCATCCAGTTCAACCACGGTCCAGTCAACTTGCTGGGTGGCGGCGTTGTAAATTTGCGGGATATGGCAGGATTCGCAAAGCATTGCGTTCATATGGGTGTCGATGTAGGGCAGCCAGTCGTGGGAGTTTTCCACGTTGTGGCAGCCTTCACAGCGGCGGATCGTGCCTTTGGTCTCCGGGGAGACCGTGCTTTGAGCGCTCTCGCCGCGGGCAAAGTCGTGCATGGGCTGGACGATATACTCGCCTAACTCAACACGGCGGGGATCGTAATCGAGGTGCTCCAGACTAAATGAACCGCTGCCGGAGGTGTAAACCGGATTGTTCAGGGAGTAATGGCAGTCGACGCATTCGACGCGGCGCTCGATGTGCACATCCCAGGCGAAGCCCAGTTCGTTTTTATTCTGGATGTTCATCCCGGTATCATCAATCCGCTGGGCGGTGATCACCTGCCCGGTGGTGGAGGTGGTGTAGCCAGTGTCTTCACAGCCGCTGATCGCCAGGGGGGTCTCAGGTTCGGTGTGTACCGTACCGTGGCATAAACCGCAGTTGTCATCCGTGGGGTCGTGGATGCCGATCACTGCCGGCAGCACTTCGCCTTGGGGGTCAAAGGCGGCCTCATTCCACTGATACTCACCATCAGAGATGGAAACCACTTCGCTGTCCAGCAGGGTGGCGGTGGAGGCCCACTCAAAATCGCTGGCTTCAAGGGCCGCGATCCGTGAGTCGTTGTCAGGGTTGATCAAGTGACAAAGGAAGCAGTTGATCTCAACGCCGGCATCGTCGGCAGGTCCGCCGCCGGCATGGCGGAGACCATAAGTCTGGATCCACTCTTCTGTAGACAGGTCAGCCAGGTGGTCGCCTGCTGGGGTGAGGTAGCGGTAGGTGATCGGGTCCCATTTACCAAACAGGCCGCCGCTGGTATCCCAGCTTCGCCCGGAAGCGGTAGTGCCCGCTTCGGTTAGGGAAGAGAAACCGACATCGTTATGATAGTTATGCGAGGCGATGAATTCCGTATCGTGGCACTGCCCGCAGGTGTTGGTTGTCGAAACCGGGTTACCAGTCTCAAGGACATGTTCTCCATCCGCATCCAATAGGGCGAAGGTGGGGTGCAGCGGAGATTGGGCTGCCGCTGTCTGGGCGCTAAAGCCCAGCGCGATGGTGATCAAACCAGCAGCAATTAAACCAACGGCGACGAGTCTTAAATGTTTTTGTTTCATAATCAAAATGTCTCCATCCCTCTAGTTTTCAAAGAATGTGGTGCGGCCGCCCCAATCGATCGGGTCGCCGGGGTAGCCGAGGGCTTCCCAGTCCAGGCGGCCGTTCTCGCCGTGGCAGTCTACACATTGCAGCGCTTCATGTGTTGGCTGCACCATGTGGGTGGTCGGCCAATACATTACGGTTTGGGTCCAGCCGTATTCGCCGCTGTAGGGCAGGCCGGTGAACTCAGCGCCGAGTTCGGCAGCAAGCTGCCAGTCGAACTCAACCCAGTATCCGCCTTCGCCAACTGTTTTTGGTTGGATCAGGTAATCGTAGTTGACGTCATAGATCTGGGTGGCTTCGTGAACCTTGAATGGGAAGATCAATGAGGTTGAATCGTTGATGTCGCCAAGCGGTTGGTTGATTGCGGTAACCTCATCTGGATCGATGGTGTCACCGAGGATATAACGGTCGGCGGTGCCGTTGTACCACATGTACTGCGGTTGTACGTTCGATTCGTAGACAAAGCTGCCTTTGATCTTGAGATAGGTATGAGGGTCATCGCCGATATCCTGCCCGGCAGTAGACCAGTCCCATTCCATCTTGGTGGGATCTTCAACGGCGAACTGCGGGATATGGCAGGTCTGGCAGGCCACGGTATCGGTATGGGCGTTCAAGCGACTGTCTTCATGCAGGTCTGTGCTGTGGCAGTTGGTGCAGTAAATTTGGTTCTCGTTGTCCACGCTGACTGAGATCGAGCGCCCGGAGATGTTGTGGTCTGCGGTCTGGTGGCAGTCGATGCATTGAAAATCATGCTCTCCCATGTGTACGTCGATGCTGGCGGAAGGCCAGTAGAGGCTCTCATCCAGGTCGCCGTGCTTGACCGCATTGCCGCCGCCGCCGTTAAAGTGGCAGCTTCCGCAGTTTTGGCGGGTGGGGCGGGCGACGCTTTTGGCAGCGCTGAGCAGGTCGGAGCCTTCAAGGGGGTTACCATTAATCCCTTTTGCGTAGGCGCCGCTCTGATCGTGGCACACCAGGCAGTCAACATCTTCGTCGGTGGCAGTCTCAAAATACTCTGCGTCGTCCCAGCCATAACCAATGTGGCAGGTGGTGCACGATGACCAGTTACCCTGGATACCGATGCAGAAGTTATTGATCTGGTTCTTTTTACCGATGGTGACTGGTTCGTCACGGCCGGGGAGGGTGACAGGTTCACTTTCCCAGGTCCAGTGAGCAGTTTGCATCACCTCAGTACCGGCGTCTGAATGGCATTCCAGGCAGGCGCGGGTGACATCCTGCCCGGTTTCCAGCTCACCAGAGATCAGGTTGGTGTGGTCGGTGTGCGGCTCTGCTTCAGGCACGCCTGCCCAGGGATCCTTTGAGGATGCTTCAGCTTTGGGGAGAAAAATGATCAAGGGGATGATCAGCAAAGCCAGGGTTCCTCCTACAACAGTTAGCCAGGTGGGGAATTTTATCTTCATCTTGGTTATAATTCCTTCTCATTTGATCAAAGCAAAGCTTTGAAGATATAAATATTTCCGGTTTTTATTCCAGGTTAATAAGATTTGCACGCCGCTCTAACTGATCGTTAAGCACGGCGCGAAAGATGTTCAGCGCTTGAATTAATTTGGGAGCATGGAGGGTATAGGTGACATAATGCCCGACCCGTTCGGAAGAGACGATATCCTGACTCTTGAGGATCTTTAAATGTCGAGAGGTCGCCGACTGGCTCAAATCTACCGCCTTGGCAAGCTCGCCGACATATTTCGGTCCTTTTTCGAGCTCATAGATGATCATGATCCGGTGGGGGTCTGCGACGGCTGCACAAAGGCTGGCGTGCATATGATTGATTTCTTGTTTGAGAATTTGTTCATTCATGTAATTGCAAGTATTCGAAATAGCGAATACATTCCTTGTGAAAATAATAACATGATTGGGAAAAAAAGCACTACCGCTTTGTCCCGAAAAAACAGTGACAAATGTCACGTTAGGTGTTATATAGTATCAGGCAGGTTTTGATAAGTTTTTATAGAGCTGGTGCTGAAGATCGAAGAAAAAAAGGCCAGGGATGGCCCTGACCTTTCACAATGTATTTTGGCCTGGTTTAGCGGGGCAGCAGGAAGTACTTAACCTCATTCTTGACCGAGTCGGTGACCCACACGCCCCCCTGACCGTCTGCGGAGATCCCGCTGATGATCCCAAAGCCGTTGGGGCCGACCAGATCAAGCTCACCAAAGTAACCGATGAAAGTGCCTTCGCTGGTGAAGATCAGCACCCGGGCATTCTCCGGGTCAGCGACCAGCAGGTTGTTGAGCTCATCTACGGAGATGTAGGGTTTATTTTCGAGGGATTGGCCAAACCAGCCGTCGATTTCCCACTGCCTGGTGGAGATGTAGAAGTCATCCACGCTGATCGTGTTTTCGAAGACCTGGATTCGTTGGTTCCAGGTATCGGCGACAAACACGGCGTTATTGATTGGGGAGACTGCAATCCCAACTGGTTCTTCCAACATACCAAGCTGGAAGCCTCCGCCGCCGAACTGAGCGATGAAATTCCCATCCGCATCAAAGACGACGATGCGCTTGTTGCCCGTGTCGGAGACCAGCACGTTGCCATCCAGGTCAATGGCGACATCGCGTGGGCCCCAGAAGGTATCCCCGGTCTCGCCCTGTCCGTAGCTGCCCCAGCTGGTGATGTATTCCAGGTCCAGGGTAAACTTCTGTACCCGGTGGTTCCAGGTATCCGCGACATACACATATCCAGCGGGATCGACGGCGACACCCCACGGTTGATTGAATTCACCAGCCGCGGCGCCTTCTCCTCCGACCTGATGGATCAGGATCCCATCTCGATCGAGGTGCAGTACCCGGCTGTTCCCCGAATCGGCGAGATACACGCCGCCGTCCGGTGCACTGGCAATCCCGCGTGGGGTATTAAAACCGAGGTCATTAATCGTTTTCTCGGCGGTGAGGGGGATGTATCCCTGGGCGTATTCATCCACCATGAAATCAAGTCCGCCAGGAGACGAGCCATATTCCCAGATCTGATAGACCACATCCTTGCGGACATACAGCCGGAAGGATTGCGAGGGATTCCAGTAGCGGTCGCCAACGTTCTGGCCGGTGACTTCGCCATAATATTTGAAGTCACGGTTGAACCACACCTGGAAGAGGGCATAGATCATCCTGGAACGGGTTTCCGAATTTGAGAGGAATTCTTCATAGAAGGAGAGATTGAAGTAATCCTGATTGGGCCAGATCATCCGTGGGTATTCGAAAAACTGGTAGTCGTCTCGCACGATTGGGTCAATTTTATGATAGTTCTCATCGCCAACCAGGATCAAAGGATAATCACGCAGTTCGACTGTCGGGTTTTCGCCGTATTCAAGGCGGTTGGGGTATTCACGTAAATACCACCAGAAGGGGTACATGGCGTGGTTGTCGTAGCCAACTTTAACTTCGTTTCCACCGGTGAGCCTGATCGAGATGTCCTCGATCTGCTCGAGGGCATCCTTCGGACCCCTGGCGGCATGGGCATACACAAGGTATTCGTTTGCCCGGTCATAGTTTATATAAGAGGCGGTAAAGGCGGTCCGGGCAGTCAGCAGGGCCAGCGTTCCAAAAATGGCCAGGACGGTGAACTGCAGCGTTTGCCCCTTCGCCCAGTCGCGGGTGGTTTTGATCATGGCGATCCCGCTGGCAAAGGCGACCATCAGCATCAGCAGGAAGAGATTGGTGTTGGTCAGTTGATCGGTTTGCTGTCCCTGGAAGGGGGCGTTCCCGTTGAAAATCATCCCTATTGCAGAAAAGAAGGTGATCAGCATCAGTGTGAACCACACCAGCGCAAGTGCACCCTGTTGAGTGCGGACTGCCTTCCAGTCCACTCGTTTGATCACTCTGCTGACCAACCAGCCGGTGACCAGCCACATTGACCAGGAAATATGCACGGTCAGCCAGGGCATTTTTTCCCCGGCGACTGAATAGGCAAAAATGCTGGTAAAGGAAAAGAAGATCAACATTGAGATGGCGATCACTTTGCTGTAATATGGGGAAAGTTTGTGCTGGACAATTTCTGGTGCAGAGGGGGCTGGGGGAGAGGTATCCGT
>JBDLJU010000146.1:0-8047 GCA_039714215.1 Chloroflexota bacterium
GGCTTTCCGCCACCAACCTCGAGATGGGGATTACCGCGTGGATTGGCGCCAAGATCACCGATGAAGGTTCCACTACGGTCCCGGCCCGAACATTTTCAGACCTGGTGAATACCCTGCCAGAAGGCCAGGTAGAGATGGACCTCGCAGTGCGCACCCAAACCCTCAATGTCCGCAGCGGTGCATCAATCACCGATATTAAATGTATTGATTCCCAGGAGTTCCCACCAATCCCAGTACCCGATTTGGAAGGCGGGATTGTGTTCAAAGTATCTGAGCTCAAAGAGCTGATCCGGCAAACAGTATTTACTGCATCATCAGACGATGCCCGCCCGGTGCTCACCGGGGTATTGGTTACCGTTGAAGATCAAAAAGTTACCCTTGCGGCTGCTGATGGATTCAGGCTATCGATCCGCTCAATGGCGCTGCCAGAATCAAACGGGGCAGTCAACGCAATTGTCCCAGCCCGGGCATTAAATGAGCTCGCCCGCATCGCCGGAGACAGCAACGAAAATATCACCATGGTTCTTCCTCCGGGTCGCGGCCAGGTGATCTTCAGGATGAACGATATCGAACTAACCTCCCAGTTGATCGAAGGTAACTTCCCAGATTTCCAGCAAATCATTCCGGCGAGCCACAACACCCGCACCGTTGTTTCCACGGCATCATTCCTCAAAGCCTGCAAGCAGGCAGAGATTTTCGCCCGAGACGGCTCACACATTGCCCGGATCAATATCGTCCCCGGTGATGAAATGCAGCAAGGCAGCATTGAAATTTCAGCCCAATCTGAGGAAACTGGTTCAAGTGAAGCAATGGTCGAAGCAACAATTGACGGGCAGCCAGTATTGATTGCTTTCAATGTGCGCTACCTGCGTGAGGTCCTGGACGTAGTCGGCACCCAAAACGTGGCGCTTGAAACCACTGCCGCAGCAGCCCCCGGCGTAATTCGTGCTCTGGGCGAGGATGACTTCCTGCATGTGATCATGCCGATGCATCTTGGCGGGTGATCCCGAAACTTGCAAAACTTTATTAATTTCATATCCGGTATGCCTCTGTTTATCAACAGCCTGAGTTCAAGTTGTGTGTGAATGACCTTACCCTATTCCTCCGCAGATCCCACCTTCAGAATTTTCCTGGCACTCTCCCAGTACCCTATCTTACAAAGCCGCATTCGATCTAAAATGCGGCAAGAGTTGTTTAAACGCGGGGTGATCGAAACCTCAGAATTCAACGGCTTGGTGCGTGAGCAGGCAATCGACTCACAGCTTCGCGAGGGTCTCTCCGACCCCTTTGGCGAAGAACCTGAAGATGTCTGGTTGGCCCGCCTGGAACGGGTACGAGACTACATCACAGATTTGTATTTTGCCAACAACCTTTCCTACGAGCTCTTTGAGGAAACCGTTCGCGTGGTACTTAGCGAACGCGGTGCGGAGCAAGAAGAGTGGATGACCTCATGGAATGCAGAATTAGCTCCCCAGGAACTTCTCGTTGAGCAGGCCATGCGCATCTCCCGCTTACCAGCTGAAGAGCAAAAAAAGTACGGTGCTAACCTCGAAGAAATCAAAGTGGTGCTGATCCGCAATATGATCAGCGACCAGCTCGCATATATCAAAATTGCGAAGAAGTGGTTTACGCTTCCCGACCTGCTTGAGATCCGCGCCCATAAAATTGGCAGCGGCAAGGTCGGAGGGAAGGCTGCCGGGATGCTGCTTGCCCAATGCATCCTCAACCAAATCGGCGATGAAGACATCAAGGCGAGCATCAAGGTTCCCGAGTCTTATTTCCTGGCAGCAGACGTGATGTACGCTTTCATGGCACACAACAACCTGATGCATTGGAGCGACCAGAAATACAAATCAGCTGAAGAGATCCATGCCGAGTACCCCTCAATCCAGAAAGAGTACCTCGCGGGACACTTTCCTCATGACATCCGCTACGAATTGCAAAATATTTTGTATAGCTTTAAAAACAAACCATTAATCGTGCGCTCCTCCAGCTTACTCGAAGACAACTTCGGAACCTCCTTTGCCGGAAAATACGAGAGTCATTTCTGCCCCAACCAGGGCACTGATGAAGAAAATTTCAAGGAATTTGAACAGGCAATTATCAAGGTGTATGCCAGCGCCCTTGCCCCAGACCCACTGCTCTACCGGCGCAGCAAAGAATTACAGGATTACGATGAGCGCATTGCTGTGCTGATCCAGGAAGTGCAGGGAGAACAAATTGGGGATTATTTCCTGCCGCATGCCGCCGGGGTTGGTTTCAGCCGCAATCTCTTCCGCTGGTCACCTCAAATTGAACGCGATGCTGGCTTCTTGCGCCTGGTATGGGGGATGGGCACCCGGGCTGTCGATCGTGTGGGTAGTGATTTTCCCCGAATGGTCGCCCTCAGCCACCCAATGCTGCATGCCCATTCAGATCCGCGCTCAATCAGCAATTACTCACAAAAAGAAGTCGATGTCATCGACCTCAAACAAAATCAATTCCGCAGCCTGCCGATTAAGGACGTCCTTCATCCGCGCTACTCGATCCTGCGTTATATCGCCCAACAGCACAAAGACGGCTTCCTCTCTCCGATCCGCAGCACGCTGCTTGACGAGGGCACCGATAACCTCGTGGTCACCATGGACGAACTTCTCCGCCGCACTCCTTTTGCAGACCGCATGAAGCGGGTGTTGAACACGCTCTCTGTCCACTATAAATCTCCAGTAGATCTGGAATTTACCGTCCGGATCCTCGAACCTGGCGCATCCACTCCCGAAGTAAAAATCAGCATCTTACAGTGCCGCCCGCAGAGCGAATTAGAAGAAACAGCAGCGGAAATCCCCAAAAACATCCCAAAGAAAAATCTGATCTTCCGCACAAACCTGGTGCTGCCCCACGGGCACCTCCACGGCATAGAATATGTGCTGTTTGTCACGCCAAAAGGTTACTTCAGCCTGCCTACTCCCGCCGACAGAATTGCCCTCGGGCGTTCGGTTGGGCAGTTAAACTCCCGGCTGGAAGACCACCGCTTCATCTGCGTCGGGCCTGGCCGGTGGGGCACGACCACACCCGACCTCGGGGTGCGCGTAGGGTACTCAGATATTTACAACACCAAAGCGCTCATCGAGCTCTCCGGCGAAGGGATCGGCACCGCCCCAGAGCCTTCATTCGGGACACACTTTTTCCAGGATTTACTCGAAGCCAATATTTACCCCCTGGCGATCTACCTGGATCACGAAGATGTGTTCTTCGCTGAGAAATTCTTCTATAAAACCCCGAACCGGCTGTTGGAATTCCTCCCGGAGGCTGAAAACTTGACGGATGCAATCCGCTTGATCAAGGTGGATGATTATCGCAAAGGCCACACCATTGAGTTAATCATGAATGGGGAAAGTAGCAAGGCTGTTGCGCTTTTAGAGAAGGAGAATGCTGAGTGAAAAAATTTGTAGCTGTTGCCGGGAATATTGGGGTCGGGAAATCCACACTGGTCGAAAAGCTGTGCGATAAACTCGGCTGGGAGCCCTATTACGAGCCTGTTGCCGAGAACCCATACCTGATAGATTTTTACGACGACATGGAATCTTGGGCGTTCCAATCCCAGGTCTTCTTTTTAACCCACCGATTAAAGTCCCACCTTGAATTACTCAGCTATCCCGCCTCCGTTGTACAGGACCGAACAGTGTATGAGGATGCGGAAATCTTTGCTAAAAATTTGCACCTGCAAGGCTACATCTCCGATCGTGACTTCAACAGCTACCGCGGCCTCTTCGACCTGCTGATCACCATGCTCAACCCTCCCGATCTAGTTGTCTATCTGCGCTCATCCGTAGACACCCTGCAGAACAGAATTGCCCAACGTGCTCGCGATTTTGAGAGCACCATCACCGCCGACTACCTCGGACAGCTCAACCTGCTTTACGAAGAATGGATCGCTGGTTTCCACCTCTGCCCCGTACTCAGCGTCCCGGCAGACGCAATCGATTTTGTGACATATCCAGGGCACCTTGATTTAATCGCCCAAAAAGTTGAGGAAAAATTAAGAGGGAAAGAAGAAGTCGTCTTTAACCCAGAGGACATCCTGCGCTGTCAATAAATTCAACACAGGCCAACCTAACCGAGACAGATCAGCTGGCTTAAACCCAGGCTGTTCGCAACCAACCAGGAAGGACAGGTCAACGCCTTGCCAATCCAAGCTTTACCCTATATCCTGACCCTCGGGCTGTTATTCGGCAGCACCCTTGTAGCCAGCCGTTTCAGTGTTGGCCAATTTGACACGGTGAACTACATTGCCATTCGCCTCAGCCTGGCAGCGCTGCTCCACGCGTTGGTTTTTCTTTTCGCAATCAAAGGCCGCCGCTGGCCGCGTGGGCGAGAGCTCTGGCGGCGGAGCGCTGTGCTGGGAATCTTTGGCACTGCGATCCCGATGAATGCCATCACTGCCTCCCTCAATTTCCAATCCAGCGGGGTTACCGCCTTTCTCATCACCCTTGGTCCAGTTTTCACCATACTGATCGCCCATTTTTATCTGGACGATGAGCGTCTCAACCGCCGGAATATCCTGGGGATTGCCCTGGCATTAAGCGGCGCTATCCTGATGGTTGCGCTGGGGGAAACCGGACTACCCGAAGTATCTGAAGCCAACCCCCTCGGGTACCTGCTGGTGTTGATCGCGATGGTGTCAGCGAGTTTTGGGACCGTCTACGCAAGGAAATATATGCATGCAATGGATGCGTTTGATGTTGGCAGCATCCGCATGTGGGTTGCAGCCGCGGTAGTCCTGCCAGCCTCCCTACTGCTGGTTGGTTTTGATCTCAGCGGGGTTGATCCCAAAGGGTATACCGCATTAGGCTGGGCAACTTTTGCTGGCACATTTACCGGGATGCTGCTCTCTTTTTACATCATCAAACGTTTTGGGGCAACTGCCTCTGCAATGACCGCCTACGTCATCCCGATATTTTCGAGCGTCGGTGGCGTGCTGCTGCTCAACGAAACGATCACATCTGGAATGCTCGCTGGCATCGTACTGATGCTCTCGGGGGTTATGGTGATAAACCAGCGCACAAAAAATGAGAAAAAGCCTGCTGGCGTTCAAGTTTAATATCCCCGGTCGATGGGTTAATTTTTTGCCATAAAGGCGACAGTCACGCCGTCACCGCCCTCATTAATTCCACCCTTCTCAAAACGTTGAATGTGAGAGTGACCGCTTAACTCTCTGCGGACAGCCTCACGCAGCTTCCCTGTTCCTTTACCATGCACAATCCGCACATACGGCAGGCCGGCAATAAAGGCCTGGTCAAGGTAGCTGTCTAATTTTTCCAAAGCTTCATCCACTGTCATACCTCGCAGGGGCAATTCCACTCCGGGTGAGGCGACATTGAAGATCGTCGCAGCATCGCGCAGCTTTTCTTGCTTCGGTTTCTCCTGCACCTGCCCGCCAATCAGGTCAAGGTCGTAAAGCTCGACCCGCACCCGCAAATTCCCAATCATGATTTCTGCCCGGTCTTCCCCCAGCGAAGTTACCACACCGTCTTTTCCCAGGGTGCGTAACAGCACCTTATCTCCCAAACGAATTGGTCGCTTACCGACTGAAGGCATTTCTTCGGCAAGACGAACACGTTCTACCGGAGCTTCCACCTCTTGGGCAATTTCAGACAAATCTTCTTCGATTTCCTCAATTACATCTAAAGGCTGTCGTGCCTGGGCCAATTGGCGGCGGGTTTTCCGAATTTCTTCCTGCAGTTCATTGATCTCAGCCTGGGCTTTTTCTTGCGCTTCCGCCAGCACCTCAATCCGTTCATCTTCGATCTCTTCCAACCGCCCTGCCAGTTCATCGCGAAGCGCTTCTGCTTTTTTGCGCGCCCGATCAGTCTCCGCGCGGGTGCTTTGCGCCAACTCATGCTGGCGGTGAATTTCATCCAACAGGTCGTCCACTTTCAATTCGGCAGGATCAATTTCTTGTTTCGCCAGATCAATGATCTCTTGCCGCAGCCCTAATTTTTGGGCAATCGCCAAGGCATTCGAGCGCCCCGGCAAGCCAATTGTCAGATGGTAAGTTGGTCTCAGGGTTTCCAAATCAAAGGCCATACTCGCATTAATCACCCCGGGTGTGCCATGGGCATAGGTTTTTAATTCTGGGTAATGCGTTGCCACCATAGTGGGGATCCCGCGTTCGACCAGAAACGTCAGAATTCCGCGAGCAAGGGCTGCTCCTTCCTGTGGATCTGTGCCCGCACCCAATTCATCCAGAATCACCAATGAATCCTGCTTCGCTTCATTTAGAATTTTAATCATGTTGGTGATATGCCCAGAAAATGTCGAAAGAGATTGCTCGATTGATTGCTCATCACCAATATCGGCATAAATCGCCTTGAACAGATTGATCTCTGAGCCTTCCAACACGGGGATATGCATCCCGCTTTGGGTCATACATGCCAGTAAACCAACCGTCTTAAGCGTAACTGTTTTTCCGCCGGTATTTGGACCGGTAATCAGCAAGGTATACGTCTCTGGGTCCAGATCGATATCAATCGGGACAACCATCTCAGGCTCCAGCAGCGGATGTCGGGCCTGCCACAGCTTCAGGGTCATCCCAGGGTTGATCCCGACCTTTGACTTTTTAAAGCGCTTCAAAACCGGTTGGGTTGCCTTGAGCTCCTCGGCATATTTTGCCTTGGCGAAGATCAAATCCAACCTGGCGAGCGTTTTGACTGCTTCGATCAGGGCGTCTGCATGCTCGCCGACAGCCGCCGAGATTTCCGCCAATATGCGGCGTTCTTCTTCCTGCTCATTCGCCTGGATTTCTCGCCAGGAATTGTTAATATCTACGATTTGCATCGGTTCGATGAACAAGGTTGCCCCCGAGGAAGATACCCCGTGAACCACGCCCTTTACTCTGCCGCGCGCTTCGGCTTTAACCGGGACAACATAGCGACCCTCGCGCTGCGTCACCAGGCTTTCCTGTAGATAGGGAGTCACGCGATCACTGCTGACAAATTTTTGCATTTTTGCCAGCAAACGCTCATGGGTAATCCGCAGTTCTTTGCGAATACCGGTTAGTTTTTCGGAGGCAGTGTCGAGGATTTCCCCGCGATCGGATATTTTTTGCGTGATCGAATCAACCAATCCAAGCGGTCCTGGAAAACCTAGGATCAGCTCAGCCAGGTACGGATACTGCAGTGCTTCCCGCTCAAGTGTCTTCCCTAAACGGCGGATGGAGATCAGTGTATATTTAATATCCAACAATTCTGTGGGTACCAGCACTATTCCCCGACTGGCCGCTTCTACCTGCTCACGAATATCGCGCCCGCCCCCGACTGAAACAGAAGGCTCTGCTTCAAACAGCAGGCGCGCTTCAGCAGTTTCCGCTAAGAGCTGACGAGCCTTATGGAAATTTGTGCTGGGTTTTAACGCGAACGCCTCTTCCCGAGACGCGGAAAATGCAGTGTGCTCGGCCAAGCGAGCCAGCACTTTGTCGTACTCCAAGGTGATTAATGTTTTCTTATCCATCGACCAAAAAGTTTACCATAGTTTATTTTAGACTGCTTCCCAAGGGATTTGGATTAATCCGAGATGAAATCATCAGATTATTGACTTTGTGAAATTTTTCATTTATAATCAAGATGCAACCAGTATTTAGGCCACTGCGCTTAGGCAGAATTAACGAGCTATCGAGTGATTAAACGGACGGTTATTGTAGCATCATCATGATGAACATACCGCCAAATGTGTCAAACTGTGAGCTCCAAGCAGCCTTTCGCAGTGGCCTACAATTTAATAGCTCCTAATTCCTGTCATTGCCAGCGCTCAATTGAGATTAAATTGATTTATTTTCTCCAATTTGACCATGTCACAACTTGATTCTAACCCTTAAATCCTGTACAATTTGCTTAGAGAGGTGCAAGTGGGATAATTCTTTCACACCCACATCTAGAGAAGTGCCGATCATTATAAAACCAAGGAGCATCGAAATGGATATTATCAAGGTTTCAGGAACGTCTAGAACCTCCGCTGTAGCTGGAGCAATCGCTGGTGTTTTCCGTGAGAATCAACGAGCTGAAATTCAAGC
>JBDLJU010000147.1:0-8011 GCA_039714215.1 Chloroflexota bacterium
AGAAATTAGAGTTTACTGCCGGCCTTGTCTATGCCTTCAACAATCAGCCTGCCCTGGCAAAACAAACCCTCCAGAACTTAATTTCGTCAATTGACCCCCAAAAATATCCCCAGATGCGTCAGGCTGTTCAAGCTTTCGACCAGGTCTATTTTGACGCCGCCGACCTCTTCAGTGCCTGCCAGGCCGCCTTGGATATTCTCACCCCTGCTTACCAGGAAGAATATGAGTATTATTGGGGCTATCGATATCCGGTCACCGATTATTGCCGGAGCAGCACCCCGATCCTCGCTGCGATCAACATCATCGATCCGACCGCCGCCACTGACTTACCTACCATCTTGCGTAACTCTGGGATTGAAGTCCTTCAAAGTGCAGCGGTTGATGCCCTCAATGACGGCGACCGCGATTGGGTCATCTCAGCCCTGCTCCTTTCTAGTGATGATCAAAGCACCATTTTTGCCATCCAACATAACGGACGGTGGGTTGCTCAGGAAGTTAATGCAACTCTTCTTCCTACCACCGAGCTCACTACCAGTCTGGCTTATCTACCAGGTCTAACCTACCCGGCAGTGGTCATCCTTGATGGAGATGAGATCTCCATTGTTGAAGTAAATATGGTCGAAGAAGAAGTCACCTTTACACCGCTATTAAATCAGTGGGCAGTAGCCTACAATATTATTCCCCTGGAAAAAATCTACTTACAGACAACAGAATTTGGTGTTTATCACCACATCGAGGAATTTGCTTTGTCAGTGAGGGAATTCAGCTGGGATCAACAAACCAAATCCTTCGTTGACGCAGACGTGGTCAGCAATCTGATCTCTAACCAGAATTTATCCTCTGAAACGATAAATATCCTGCAACATTTATTTCAGGATTTTTGCGAGTATTATAAAATTATTGATCGGCTGCCAGAGTATTATCAGGGGGGCGAAAGTAGAGATTACCAGGCCAAACTGCTTTATGCGATTGGTCTCGTCTACCAGTTCAACGGAGATACAACCAACGCCATCCAAACCTACTACCGGGTGTGGACCGAGTTCCCCGGCACCCCCTACGCGCTGATGGCCCGCGCCAAACTGGAGCCGCTTTCACCGTAGATTAACCTTCAACTGTTATAATGACTGCGATGTAGTAAACTGCATCGCAGTTCAGGAGAATGATTCTCATTCTCCATCGTAAAGGTGAAAAAGACTGCATGGCATTTTAGGAGAATGTTTCACATTCTCCATCGTAGGATAGACTAAACTGCTCGGCAGATCCCTGTCGAGCAGTAGCTCTAGGAAACCAGATCAATGACATTAATCACCTCACGCCAGAACCCGAAGATCAAGCAGATCCGGGCGCTGGCGCATAAAAAGCAGCGCTTACAGCAGGGCTTGTTCGTCGTCGAGGGCATCCGCCACGTCGGCGAAGCCGTGGAAGCCCACGCCCATATTGAGTACCTCTTTTACGCCCCCGACCTGCTGACCAGCGATTTCGCCCACAACCTGATCACCCAGCTCGAGCTGACCAACGTGCCCGTCTTCCAGACCACCGCCGAAATCATCTCCGCCCTGGCCGAGAAGGACCACCCGCAGGGGATCCTCGCGGTGGTGCGCCAAAACCTGACCCCGCTCGAGCGGCTTTCCCCCGACAATTTCAGCTGGGGGGTGGCGATCACCTCCCCGCAGGACCCCGGCAACCTGGGCACGATCCTGCGCACGCTTGACGCCGCCGGAGCGGACGGTCTGATCGTGATCGAACCGGCTGTCGATATCTTCCACCCCACGGCGGTGCGCGCCAGCATGGGCACCCTCTTCGCCAAGCCGGTCGTTTACACCAGCCTGGATGCGTTCGCCGCCTGGCAGCGGACTCACCAATACCAGATCTATGGCACTTCCGCCAAAGGCGCCCTTGACTACACGCAAGAAAAATACCAGCGCCCCGCCATCCTGATGCTCGGCAGCGAGCGCCAGGGACTGAGCGCTGAGCAATCTGCACTGTGCACCAGCATGCTGCGCCTGCCAATGCACGGGCGGGCGACCTCGCTCAACCTCTCCGTTGCCGCCGGGGTGCTGCTCTATCACCTGGCAGCCAACCTTCCGCCAATCGAGTGATCTGGTATCATTACCGTTGAGATCATCAATGCAGACCAACCAGAACCTCCCCCAGGATAAACCATCTTTCGGCAGCCAGCTTGCCTGGCTTGCCGCTGGTTTCGTACTCCCCTTTTACAGCTTAGACTTCTACCTGACAGCGATCCGTAAACGGCTGCGGGACGCGCTGCTGTTCTTCACCGTGATGATGACCCTGGTCACCCTGCTGACCACTACCAGAATTGCTTTGCTTTTTAATGAAATCCATCAGCAAACTGCCGCCGCTGTCGAAGCCGGCGAGTTCCCTGAGATCACCATCGAAAATGGGATTGCTGAGGTAGCGGGTCAACAACCCTTTGTGATCACTGCCGGTCAGGGCCATTTCCTCGCGGTGGATACCGGCGGGGAGCTGAACGGGGACGAGCTGCTTGACTTAAACAGCGGAATGCTGCTGGCTGAAACCGAACTGCGCATCTACAACAGTGGGGACTACCAGGGCATCCCCCTGCAAGATTACAACACCAGGCTCAATCTCGAAACGATCAAGATCAACGGGCAGATGATCGTCGATAACTTTGAGATTTTCTCGATCACCTATCTGGTCACCTCGGGGCTCGGCCTATGGATCTGGAACGTGGTGCTCTGGCTGCTGTTCCTGGTGATCACCACCTATTTCCTCTGGGGGCCGATTGGGCAGGCCGTCCAGCTGTTCACCTTCCGCTCAGTGCTGATCATTGGGATTTATGCCCACTTACCGGCATATCTGATCAATTACATCCTTAAACTTTTTGGAGTGCAGATCGTTTTCCTCTACACCATTCTGCTGATGGTTTTTTGGGTCGGGACAATTTATCTGGTGCTGAAAGAACTCGCCGAACAGGCGATCAAAGCCGGAAAAGCTCCCAAAACCGAGGCAGAACCCCCCGCTCTGCCGCTCCCAACACCGCGCCTGTGGCCGGCTGTGCTCGGCCTGCCGCTGTTCGCCTTGCTGATCCTCAATGCGGTCAACGATTGGGAATTCGCACCCAACTACATCCTCGGCGGTCTGGTACTCACCATCACCGGACTGCTGGTGATTGATTCCTTCCAATTTCCACAGGTTAAAGAAAATACTGAATTATAATAACTACCAACCAATTACATATTAGGAGGAAATTCATGGAAAGCACTCCAATTCCGCAGCAAAGTGAAGAAAACACCTGGAAAGATAGCATTGGGTGGTTCGGGGCCAGTTTTGTGCTGCCTTTCTATAACCGAAATTTCTACATCAATGCAGTCACCAAACCATTTTTCAATGCAGTCTTATTCTTTTTCTTCTTAATGACATTTGTCACCTTCATCGGAATTGGCGAATTCTTTTATAGTTTTGCTGATCTCAAGCATGCCCTGGATCAAGCCTACGAATCAGGATTTATCCCAGAGATCAGCATCGAACAAGGACGTGCTAGAGTTGATGGAGAGCAACCGATGATCTTTGTAGACGAACCGCCCTCTTTTATCGCCATCGACACAACCGGGCAGATCACCGAAATCGACCGCTCAAGGTACAACCAGGCCTTTTTACTGACCGAAACCGAATTGCATTTTCTGGATGATTACGAATATCAAATCCTACCGCTCCGAGATCTGAATCAGGCATTTGATCAAGACGCGATCCTGATAAACCAAGAAATCGTCAGCAACTGGTTAAATATATTCTTTGTGGTTGCTGGTGCCATCGCGGCAGTCGTCGGATGGGTGTGGAATACAGGTATAAAATTTATGTATCTCATTGGGATCGGCTTAGTGCTTTGGGGAATATTCTCAATTTTTTACGAGCAGGTTTCTTTTAACACAATAGTAATCACGGGGATCTATGCTTACCTGCCTGCATTGATTTTTAGCTACAGCCTCGAGCTGATCAAGATTAGTTTTTGGTTTGACCTGACCATTCTGCTGCTCATCTTTTGGATTACCAATCTTATCCGAGTGCTTAACGCTCAGCGAGATAATTTACCGATTAGAGAGATTTGGCTCAAACCTGCTCTGCTTGGAATTCCAATAGCTGTGTTCATCACCTTAAATTTGATCTTCTCCTGGGAGTTTGCCCCGCCTATTATCCTGATCGGCCTATTAGCAACCATTGGGACACTGCTGGCGATTGAAAATGGCAGCAATCTTAATGTTCAATTCACCGGCGAATAGACTTTAATGCGCGTTTAATCAAAAAACCAATATTTTGGTATATCCTCAAATTGGAGGATCTGCCATGAAAAAAAATACTGTCCGATTTGTGATATCTACGGTTCTCTTCCTTTCTTTTTCATCCGCCTGCGGTGCAGAACCCACCCCCAGGCCCGCGCCAATTGTTAAAGACGGCTATTACCCAACCGCCGAATGGCGCACTTCCACACCTGAAGAGCAAAATATTGACTCCGACCAGCTTGAAGAAATGCTCACTGAGATCGAGCGCAAATACTGGGATGTGGACAACATCACGATCATCCGCCACGGCTATAAGGTGTTTGATGTCTCCCTGGGAGACTACCAGGCGGACGAGATCCACCTGCTGTATTCCTGCACCAAAAGTGTGGTCTCAGCCCTGGTTGGGATCGCCATCGACCAGGGGCATATCGAGAGCAAAGACGCCTCCCTGGTTTCCCTTTTCCCTGACCGTCAAATTGACAACTCGGACCCCCGAAAAGAGTCGATCACCCTTGCGCACCTGCTCAGTATGACCGCCGGGTTTGACTGCCGGGATTCCTATATTTACCAGTGGGAGGGGCTGAACGAGATGTTTGATGCTGAAGACTGGATCCAGCATGTGCTCGATCTGCCCATGGCCAACTACCCTGGTTCCAACTTTGAATACTGCAACGGTGTGTCTAATTTACTCTCAGCGATCGTCCAGGAAAACAGCGGGATACAAACTGCCTTATTTGCCGAGCAATATTTGTTCACTCCCCTGGGTATCGAAGAATACTTCTGGGAGCAGGATCCCGCCGGATACTCCCTCGGTTTCAGCGAACTGTACCTCAAACCGGGCGACATGGCCCGCTTTGGCTACCTCTACCTCCACGGCGGAAAGTGGGGTGAGCAGCAGATCATCTCCCCCGAGTGGGTGGCTGAATCCACCCGGTTCAAGATCGAAGCCACGCTCCAGGACGGCTATGGCTACCAGTGGTGGATCGACAGCGCCGGGTACTACATGGCTCTGGGCTACCGGGGTCAGTTCATCTTCGTGCTGCCAGAATTTGACATGGTGGTGGTTTTTGTCAGCGACCCGGAAGTCGGAGATTTCGACGCCCCCGAATACCTGC
Organism: Chloroflexota bacterium; assembly: GCA_039714215.1. GTDB lineage: Bacteria > Chloroflexota > Anaerolineae > Anaerolineales > UBA11579 > UBA11579. The sequence goes on from JBDLJU010000147.1 coordinate 5,378, forward strand.
TGACTGAATTTATCATCCCTGCTGTGCTGCCTTGAGAAAATAATATCGAACTACGTTCGATCAATAATAACAATGCCTGGGGGATTGCCATATCTGCCCCAAGTTGGTGTACAATGATTTCATCTTAATCATTTGCGAGGAATTGAAATTATGGACATTCAACTGATTCAAACCTGGATTGATGCCAATCCCTGGCCTGCATTTGGCGCCTTAATGGGGCTCAGCTTAGTCACATTCCTGATTACCCGCTTTGTGATTGCCCGCGGGCTGATCTATCTGGCGGAACGCACAGAGACCAAATACGATGACATCATCGTCGAACATCTCAAACCGTACTCTATCTCCTATGTCGCTCCGCTGCTGCTGATCTATGGTTTTGCCTACGTGCTCCCCGAATACACCACCCTGATCAAGGATCTGGTCTTATTCCTGATCCTTTGGGTGATTGCGATCACCATCATCCGGCTGCTCAATGCCCTCAACACGATCTACGAAAGTGCCCCCTCCTTCACCGGGGTTTCGATCCAGGGCTATCTCGATATCGTCAAACTGATCGTCATCCTGGTGGCTCTGATCCTCAGTATCTCGATGCTCACCGGCCAATCCCCAATCGTACTCCTCAGCGGTTTAGGCGCTTTGACTGCCGTATTACTGCTGGTCTTCCAAAACACGATCCTCTCCCTGGTTTCCAGTGTGCAGATCGCCACCAATGATCTGGTTAAAGAGGGCGAGTGGATCGAAGTGCCCAGCTTTGACGCCGACGGCGATGTGATCGACATCTCGCTGCATGCGATTAAAATTCAAAACTGGGACAAGACGATCAGCTACATCCCCACCTACAAGCTGACCGATACCGCCTTCAAGAACTGGCGCGGGATGCAGGACAGCGGCGGGCGGCGGATCAAACGTTCCTTATTCATTGACCAGGCCAGCATCAAGTTCTGCGACGCCGAGATGCTCCAGCGCTTCCAGCAGATTGAGCTGCTCAAACCATACCTGGATTCAAAATTAGTCGAACTTGAGAGTGCCAAGTCGAGCGACCGCCAACTGACCAATGTGGGCACTTTTAGAGCCTATATGGAAGTCTATCTTCGCAGCCGGGAAGACATCCACCAGCAAGGGCTGACCTTCTTGATCCGCCAGCTGGCGCCCTCCCCAACAGGACTACCTCTAGAGGTCTACGTCTTTACCAAAACCACTGAGTGGGCGAAGTACGAACACATCCAGGCTGACATCTTTGACCACCTGTTGGCTACAGCATCCCGCTTTGACCTGCGCATCTTCCAAAACCCCACCGGGATGGATTTTTCAAACCTGGCAGCTCACCGGCATCAGTCTTGACCGCCAGGAAAACATTTAAGGTTTATCTCGAAAACGGACAGAAAAAAACTGTGGCCGGTTCACTTGAGTGGCCCGGCTGGGTCCGGTTTGGCAAAGACCAGCAATCCGCACTACAGGCTTTATTCGAGTACGGTCCGCGCTATGCGGAAGTGCTCCATGATCTGAAGCTCGAATTTACCGCCCCCTCAGATCCCGTACAATTTAAAATTGTTGAAGAGCTGGCAGGCAGCGCCACCACCGATTTTGGTGCGCCGGCAGCTGCCCCAGCTTATGACAGCACACCAATGGATCGATCCGATCTCCGTGATTATCAGTCCCTGCTTCAAGCCTGCTGGGCGAGGTTTGATTTGATTGTGGAACAGGCTGAGGGGAAAGTGCTGCGGAAAGGCCCCCGCGGCGGGGGAAGAGATCTAGAAAAGCTGATTAACCACGTGATCGAGGCTGATCGGGCCTACCTCAGACGCCTGGCATTCAAACCCAGCCCAGCCGACCCAGAAAACCTGGATGCCTCGCTCAAACTTGCCCGCACAGAAATCATCGCTGCATTGGATCGTGCAATAGAATCTGGTTTACCAGAGAAAGGTCCCCGCGGCGGGGCGATCTGGACGCCGCGCTATTTTATCCGCCGGGTGGCATACCATCTGCTTGACCACGCCTGGGAAATTGAAGACCGGATTGACTAAAGCGCATCCTTCCAAGCCAGTCATCTCTCAAAAATCACAACTCGCAATTCATAATTCATAATTCAATTATTCTCAAGCTCTGATAAAATTACGTAAGTACCACCAATCTAAATTTTTTCAAGGAGCAACCCATGCCTGAAAAACAAGCCCTCCCCCAATGGGACCTGACCAACGTCTACCCCAGCCTGGAATCCGAAGAATTCAAGCAGGACAATCTCAAAATTATTTCTCTCACCGATGAGCTGCAAAAATACATGGAAGACAACCAGATCGACCCGGAAATCTCTCCCAGCGACAGATCCGATGAGCAGCTTGCAGAGGTGATTGCCGGTTTTATTGACCGTCTCAACGTCGCCCTGACTTTGTCCGTAACCCTGGAAACTTTCATCTATTCCTTCCTGTCGACCGATTCGTACAACAATACCGCCAAAAAGGCAATGTCGGAGCTCGAGCCAATCGGCATCCGCCTGGATCAGCTCGGCAATGTGATCGCCAAAAGCTGGCTTGGGAAGCTCGGAGACCGGCTTGAAGGGATCATCCAACTTAACCAGACCCTGCAGGACCACGCCTTCGTACTCCAGGAAGCAGTCGAGCAGAGTAAATACCTGAT
>JBDLJU010000148.1:0-7976 GCA_039714215.1 Chloroflexota bacterium
TCGATGGCCTTTTGGGTGATCCTGGTACCCACATCCCCGGCATGCAGCTTGCTCATCGCAGATTCCAGCCGGTTCGGTTTCTTGTTATCCGACATCCACACTGCTTTCAAGGTCAGCAGCCAGGACGAACGCAGCATCCGTTCCATATCTACGATCTCGCGTTCAGTGTTGGTCATCTTGGCTCTTGGCAGGCCGTAGCGAATTTCTACGCCATGTTCGGCAAGCATACTTTTGACCTCTTCCAGCGCAGCCCGGGCAACGCCCAGACCGGAGGCAGCCACCAGCGGGCGAGTGACATTGAAGGTCTGCATCGCACCTTTGAAGCCTTTGGTGGATTTCTCAATTTTAGGGCTGCCCAGGATATGGTCGTATGGTAAACGGCAGTCTTCCATCACCATGCTGACCGTATCGCTGGAGCGGATGCCCAATTTTTCCTCTTTCTTGACGATCTTTGCTCCTGGTGTGCCTGCCGGCACCACAAATGAGCGAATCCCTGCCCGCCCTGCAGTCAGGTCCAGGCTGGCCCACACCACGGTGAACCCGTCGGTATCGATCATTGCCTTGTTACCTGCGGTGATAAAGATCTTTTCGCCGTTGAGTACCCACTCCTTGGTGTCTTCATCCAGCACTGCAGTGCAGCGGATCGCGGAGTTGTCTGACCCGGCATCAGCTTCGGTGATTGCCATGGCGGTGAGTATCGGTTTTTCGTCATTTAGCTTCGAGAGGAATTTGACCTTCTGCTCCGGGGTACCGGCCGCTTCCACCGCCGCAGAACCAAGTCCGCCGCGCGGCGTGTTGAGATAAAACCCGGCATCACCCCAGGAAAGCATCTCGATCTGGTGCGCCATCACCACATAGGCCTGGCGAGGCTTATCCTTCTTCTTGGCCTTTTTCTTGTCCTCGTCTGAGGGAACCAATGAAGCCGAGCCCATCGATTTTAACGCCCCGTGCATGAATTCAATATAATCCCAGGGAATTTCGCCTTCGTTCTCATCATAGTAGCGGGAAACAGAACGCATCATGTTCTCTGCTACCGTTTGAGTGAGATACTGCGCCTGGGTGACAGCTTTTGATTTTTCAAATGAAATCATCGCATTCTCCTTCTATACCACTGCCAATCCGACCAGAGAAGTTATCCCCTGGCCATTTCGGAACCATAGTTCTACAGGATGTTCACGGATATATCCGTGACCACCCAGGATCTGCACACCGCGGTCAGTGACCAACGTGGTCATATCGATCGCACCCTGCCAGGCGAGGTATGCTGTATGGGCAGCGCCCTCATCACCCTTATCCAACAGCCAGGCTGCTTCCCAGGTGAGCATCCGCATCGCTTCGATTTCAGTCGCCATTTCCGCAAGGAAAAAGGCAATCGACTGCTTCTGTGCAATCTTTGAGCCGAGCACTTCGCGCTCTTTGGCATAATCACGTGAGTACTCAAACGAAGCCCGGCACATTCCTATTGCAATCGCTGCCATGGTGGTTTGGGTGGCGGCGAGGATACCGGTGAAATCGTGTCCCTCATCCCCTCCCAGCAAATTCGCCTTCGGCAGTTTAACATCCTCAAAGGTGACCGGGAAATTTGGCAGGGCATTGAGGCCCATCAACATTTCCTTTTCGCCGACTGTGATCCCTGCGGTGTCTTTGGGAACGATGAACACCTGGGTCTTATCATTCAATTTGGCATACACCAGCATGCCCTCGGCTTGATCAGCGAAAGGCACATAACGTTTGACCCCATTGATCACGTATTCGTCGCCGTCCAAAACTGCGGTGGTGCGCATATCGTTGGCATCAAAGTCGAAGTCGTATTCCACGAAAGCAGCGGTGAAAGGACGCCATTCAGCTTCGATCACCGGCGGGATGAACTCCAGCTTCTGTTCTTCGGTGCCGGCGAGCAAGATCGGGGAAACGAACATGGAAGGTGCCATCACCGCCAACGCACCAGCCATATCCCCCCAGGCCAATTCTTCGAGAGCAAGGATGCTGGTCAGCACCGAGCGCTCTCCAAATCCGCCGTACTCCTCCGGAATTGAGGCCTGGAGCACGCCCAGCTCCCAGCCTTTTTCAACCAACTTCTGAGGGAAGCCGCGCTCCTCCTCAGCATCGTGTGCCCCTGGTCGCAGATCGTTCTCTGCGTAGCGTTGGGCAACATCGATCAACATTTGTTGTTCTTCATTCGGTTCAAAAGAATACATTCTACGCTCCTATCTCTAGATTTTAGGAAATACATTTTCCAAAGCTGCCGCCGACCTTAGCGCGCGGTAGCGAATAGGGATCAACTCTTTACTCTCCTCCACCTCCTGCAGATTGTCTATGCCAATAAACCCCAATTTATATAAATATTCCACATGCGCACCGGCTTCCTCCAACGCCAGCAGCACGTTATACCCGTGGACTTTTCCAAATAATTCTTTTGATATTGAACTGATCGTGCCCGGTTGGTCCAGTACCCCAATCAGCTTGATCAACCGCTGAAAATGCTCAACGGCAATTGCTTCTACCCGACCAGATAAATCAGCAATCGGGTCCTCATGCCCGGCAAGGGCCAAGTTAACATCACCTGCCCAGGCTTTGACCTTGCCAAGTGATTCTAAATAATGGGATAAACCTGAATTCAAGCTCAAACGCTCAGGAGCCATATGCGGGGTGATCTTGCTGAGCACATGGTCGCCGGTAAAGAGCACGTCATGCAGACGGATGACGACCGCCCCGGCGCTGTGACCGGGCACATTCAAAAACTCAAAAGGACCAATCCGCATGCCCTCAGCCTGGTAAGTCAGGTCAACCCGGCTGGAATCAAACAGTGCCTTTGAACTCATATACATCTCCATGATCTCAGGGATGCGCTGCTCCGAAACCCCGCTCTCTTGCAGGAACTCCTCCAGGCGGGGATAGACGACCACTTTGCGTTCCTGGAAATTCATCAGGATGCGGTAATCCAGCTCATGGACAGCGATCAAAGCATCGGTTTGGGGCTCAACGTACGCCAGCCCGGCAAAATGGTCAATATGCCCATGGCTGATGAAAATATGGGTAAGCTCGGTAAAGCCGATCTGCCTGCCTTCTTGCTCCGAAGCCAAAGCGAGCCCAGCATCCAGGTCCTGGTTGGAGGTGTGAAAATTGGTGCCGGTGTCAATCAGCACTACGAAATCATCCACCAGCACCAGGTAGGCATACACCATGAAACCGGGGAAACCGTTAAGCGGGAAGCGGTAAATTCTGGCGCCCTGATTGGTCTCAAACCTGGTGACTTCCAAAGGTGCGCTCATCTGCTAAATTCCGTTCCCCCGCTTGAATAAGCCGTTGAGGATCAAGTCGGCAGAGACATCGGAGATTTGATCGGATGACAGCCTGCCGTCAGGGTTAAACCACATGATCGTCCAGTTGGCGATTCCTAGAATGGCTTTGACTGCCATTTTAGGTTCCCGGCAGTCAAACAACCCCTGATCGACCCCCTGCTGCAGGATTTCGGTCCAGAATTTCTCGTAAGCGTCCCTTCTGGGGACATGCCGCTGGCGGTATTCGTCTTCCAGCGAGCGGTGCTCAAGAAGCAGCACCGAGGTCAGCCCGGGATTTTCGGTGAGGATGTTGAGATATGATCGGATCGCCTGCCTGAGCTTCTCATCTGCGGGAATATCCGGCTCCACGACCGCCTGCATGTTTAAAATCAACAAATCCAGCGCTTTATCGAGCAGATCTACTAAGATTTCCTGCTTGCTGGATACATGGTGGTACAGGCTGGCTTTCCGCAGGTCCACTGCGGCAGCGATGTCCTGCATCGATGTAGCGTGAAAGCCCTTCTCACGGATGATCCCCGCGGCGGCTTCTAAGATTTCATCTCTCGTCATACCCAAGCTCCCTACCGAACGGTCGGTAGCCTCAGTGTAGCAAATTTAGGGAGCCAAGTCAACATTGGGAAATTTTTCACCAATCGAAATCAGGATTGAGCAGGAATGACAAGCCACCTGCCAAAAAGAATGCCCGCCTAAAGTTGGATAATCATATTATCGTACTCTCGGATTGCACCAACCCGTCCCTCAAGATAGTCTCCGAAAACGGAAAATAGGCATCACGATCACATTGCTGTCTTCTTTTATCTTTAACTTCCGAATTTTCTTGACAAGCCAAGTAACTAATGCCAAGATAAGTATCTCTATGACAATCTATATTGTGAGTGTTTTTCTATCCGCGTTCCTTTTGTTTCAAATCCAGCCCCTGGTTGGAAAATTAATCCTGCCCTGGTTCGGTGGGACCTCAGCAGTCTGGTCTACGATCATGTTGTTCTTTCAAACCCTGCTGACCGGTGGTTACGCCTATGCCTACTGGCTGGTTGGACTCAAATCACAATCAAAACAGAATAGATCTCACCTGCTTTTATTGGTTGCCTCGCTGATCATCTTGGTTTTAATGTCTATTGGAGGATCTTCACCAATCACACCTGATCTGTCTTTGCGACCGACCAACCCCCAGCATCCCGTCTGGGAAATCATAAAATTGTTGTTCTTGATTATCGGGCTTCCCGGTTTTGTTTTATCTGCCAACAGCACCCTGATCCAAACCTGGTTCATCCGAAACAATCCCAAAAAATCTCCATACTGGTTATATTCCCTCTCAAACGCCGGCTCCCTGCTTGCATTGGTCACTTACCCAATTTTATTCGAACCAAAATTCTCTCTCCAGACCCAGTCCTGGGTCTGGGCAGGCGGCTATCTGATTTTTGGGCTCATCACCGGTTTTTTGATCACCCGCCTGGTTCCCCGCGCACCCAGCAGAGAAGATCATTCCTTGCCCCATGAAGTAGAAAACAAAACTAAAACAATTCGCCGCCGGCACCAAATCATGTGGCTCAGCTTAAGCGCGACTGCCTCGATCCTGCTACTTTCCACCACCAGTCTTTTAACCCAGGAAGTCGCACCGATCCCGCTGTTATGGGTGCTGCCTCTAACGATCTATCTGCTCACCTTTATCCTTAGCTTTTCTGGCGAGGGCCGCTACAACCGGCCTTTATTCACCCTGCTGCTGACGATAAGTTCTGTTGGAATCATCTACGACCTGGCCAATCCCCGGCTAAATTTCATAATTCAAATTATGATTTATGCGATCTTCTTGTTCTCAGCTTGTATGATCGCCCATGGTGAGCTGTTCAGGCTCAGGCCGAAGCCGTCCCAGTTATCCAAATACTATCTATTAATTTCAGCAGGCGGGGCAATTGGGGGAATCTTCGTAAACCTGATCGCACCACAAATCTATAACGGCTACTGGGAATTCCACCTTGGTTGGATCCTGATCTTCATCTTGCTTGTGGCCCTTACCTTTATCTCTCCGACAAAAGAACTAAAACCACCCTGGGGAAAACGTCACGATCTGGCAACCATTTTTCTGACAATAATTTTCCTGCTTCTATCCCTCGATGCAATTACTACCTTTTCGAGAAATTCTTTATACCAGGAAAGAAATTTTTATGGAGTCTCAAAGGTCTTCCATAATGAATATAAAGATGCCTATCAGTATGTGAATGGCTCCACGATCCATGGATTCCAAATAATTTCTGAAGACAAGCGCGATCTCCCCACCTCGTATTTTTGGCGTGACAGCGGCATAGCGATCGTGATCCGCAACCATCCCCAATACGCCAATCAGATGAATGTCGGTGTGATGGGCTTAGGGATCGGTACGCTGGCCGCGCACGGACTCCCCGGAGACAGCTATCGATTTTACGAAATAGACCCAATTGTGATCGACCTCGCCCTGGGCCAAGAAGGTTATTTCTCTTTCCTGACGGACAGTGCGGCTGAGATCACGATTGTGCCTGGTGATGCTCGTGTCTCCCTTGAGCAGGAAATGATCCAGGGAGAAAGGCAGGCCTTCGATCTATTGGTGATGGATGCTTTCAGCAGCGATTCGGTACCGGTCCACCTGATTACCCTGGAAGCAATCGAGATTTATCTTGAACACATGGCTCCTGATGGCATCATCGCGATAAATATATCCAACAGCTATATTGACCTTACCCCGGTGATCTGGAATATTGGGGAAGAGCTTGGCCTGACCACGTTCCTGATCGCCCCACCGGTCCAGGAATATCACCCCATCGGGATCAGGTCTTTCTGGATGTTCCTCGTTCAGGATCCAGCCATACTTGATACACCGGAAATTAATGCCAATGCTGATTTTTTACACGATTTCCAAGCAAACATTCAGCTTTGGACGGATGATTACAGCAACCTGTTCAAAATTCTCCGGAATTGATCTAAATCAATCCCTTACGGATACGTGCAATAACCACCAGCATTTGTTGCATTTAAATTCCATTGACAACCAGCACTTACGCAGGAATCTTGAGTTGAATACTGATCCGGTTTCTCACAGGTCGGCGCTGGTGCCGGACCTTGCGGCTCACTTGGGGCTGTCGGACAGTGCGGGATCCAGATCTGGAACGAGGAACAGGTCTGACCCAAAAGAGACTGGCAGTCCGAATCCGGATTCATGAAGAAAAACGGCGGACACACTTCTTCGGGGGGTTCTGCAGCTTCCGCAGGCTCGATCACATCAGGCGAGACGCGCCGAATTGAGCTAAGTCTTCCTGGCGGAATATCGATATCAAAGAAATTCTCTTCTTCTCCACTCCCCCCAGAGCGGACACAGAACCCCAATCTCGGATCAAACATCTTTCCATCCCCGCAGCTCGGATGATTTGGAAAGAAGATCATACACGCACCAGAGATCGGGTCAAATTGATAGGCAGAAGGGCAGACTCCTGGCTTCTCAGGGATACACCTTCCAAAGATGTTTGCGGAAGTGCCAGCCGGGCAACCATTCCCCTGCCTTAGCAGGCAGCTGGCACTGGCAGGATCATAATAATGGCTGGATGGGCATCCGTCTTTTCCTGGACCACAGCCTTCGCCAATATCTTCGGTGCCTTCCGGGCACGCACTACCCCCAATTCCCGGAGCAGGCAGACAGCACCTAAGATCAGGATGTAAAGTATTCCCGGTCGGGCAAGGCCCACCGGGTCCGCTGGCAGCGACACAGGACTTGGTTGTGGGATCAAGAAATTCTCCCACAGGGCAGCCATCTCTTGTTTCTACACAGAGACCCAGGCCAGGGTCATAATAAGCTGCTTCTCCACAAGCATTGCTTTCATCAAAGGGGCGTCCATACTCATCGCGAGCAATGGTATCACCTTCATTACCAGGATTACACCTTCTTCCGAGCATATCCTCGCTGCCATCAGGAACACAATCGGCAGCATTAAATCCCTGGACAGGGATGAAGCCATCTTCATCGACCTCAATGCACCGTTTTGATCCAGCATCAAAGTACTGCCCTACTGCACAACCATAGTTATCCCCCGAATATGGAGAGCAGCAGCTGGTGGCTGGATTGAAATAATAGCCCGGTGTACACATCCCGCTGCCATCGCTGAGGGCGAACATCGTCCACGGATCCCCCTCGGGGTCCAAACTTTCACCATCGACACCATCATACATCGCCGCGGTTAGCCCTCCAAAGCCATCTGCTGGCACCGGCAGCCCATTAGAAGAGGGGCATCCGGGGCTATCAGAATCACCCGGATCGGGTTCCCAGGTCAGCATTTGGGGTGCATGCGTAAAATCTCGGGCACACATACCCGTATGGGTATCAAAGAAATATCCATCCGGGCAAAAAGCATCTGCTGAAGTCAGGATTTGTGGTTTCGTGTAGCAGATATCCACATCCAGGGTGTTCCCGGCTCCAGGAGATACACAGCTGCAAAATATTCTGCCCGGAATCTCAGCGCGCTCTTCGCAGTAGCAAGCATTGTGGGAGTCAAACACCTCAACCCCTTCACCGGAAGGCAAGTCATGTCCGATGGTGATGATCACGCGGCCATTAACCGGACAGGAAGCGCCAACAACAGTGAAATTTGGTTCTGCCGGTGCTTCTGAAGACTCTTGAATGAGAGGCTGCATTTGCCCATCAGGTGGAGAACA
>JBDLJU010000149.1:0-7927 GCA_039714215.1 Chloroflexota bacterium
GAGCAGCTGGTGGTGAGGAAAAAGAGACTGGGAAAAGGGTAATAAAGATGAATTACTATGTTCTTTTTCCTGGGTTAATCCAGTTTTTGATTTAGGCTATATTTCCTCGGTTCATGTTCATCTTATGACCTTTCCTCTGTGGGGGCGACGTCGACCCCACACCCCCCAGCCGCTGACGAATTTGCATCGCAAATTCGTTTAAATGATTTTCCTCTGGAAAATCATCAGACGACCTCCCCCGAACCCCGTCATTAAGTGATTTGTTAGTGTGATCGGGTTTTAGAATCAAACAGGAGTTATATCCATCTGTGGATTATTTGATTTTCGGGGTGGCTAGCTGCGAGGGGCGCAGACCAATATTTTTAATTTACTTGGAGAAGAGCGGTTTGAGCTCTACTCCTTTATCGAAGCGGGGGTTGATCGTTCGGAATACCGGCCGAAAGATACCTATCCCTATTTGTTCCTGTTGAAGAAAAATGAATTAAGCCGGGAGCTAGCTCCCAGCTAGGCTTTCATTTCGTACACTTCGGTGATGCTCACGATCAAATCGCCGAGGCGGTTGATCTGCTCCTGAATATTGCTGCGCAGCCGTTCTGAGCTGCCCCGATCCACATCCTGCGCGGCGATCAAACGAATTTGGCTGTCGACTGTTGCTAGCGCTGAAAGGCTGTTCTCCAGCTGCAGCCCAGCCTGTTTCATTTTTGAGTCTAACCCCCGCATGGTTTCCAGGTACTTGTTTTTGCTTTCCAGTAATTGATCGATCTCAATTAATATTACCTGGTTTTTCTCATTTTTTTTCTGCTGGTTCAGCTTTTTGATCTCACCAGGCAGCTGGCTGAGCTCTCGCCTGATCAACTTATCAGAACGGTAGTTATCCAGGTGCCTGGCCAGCTGGTACACATTTTCGATCCAATTTTGGATCTGGATGGCGGTGTCGTTTGCCCGGTCCCAGATCGGGCTGCCATTTTGTTGGGCGAGGTACTGATTGATCCGGCGTTGGTATTCCAGGGCTTGTTCTACATCGTCCCGTAATTCAGGTAAAGAAATTTCACGAAGGTCGAAATTTTCCTGGAATGATTGCAGAACAAGCCTGGCGTTCCTTTGGGTATTCTTCAGGCTGGAAAGGGAGATTGCGATAATTCCCGCTAAGCCTAATCCCGGCCATCCCCAGATCGGCCACCAGCTAAATGGTTTGGGGTAAAACGCAGTCAACAGAATCGTGCCTGCGAGCAGAACAGCATTCTCCCATCTAAACACGGCAAACTGCAGGATGATATTTTTTGCTTCCTGGCGGATGTTGTTATCAGGCTCACGCATTGTTTTTCCGATTCTACCCAATTTGGGGATGGTGTTTGGTTATTTCTTTTCCAGTTTCTTTTTCCGGTCAGCGATTTGCTGATTGATCGCTTTGCGGTCCAGGAGGTCATCGATTTGTTTATCTAAACTGGTTGAGCGCAGTTCCGTTGCCGCGGTGGCTTTGTCCAGCCTGGAATAGATGCTCTGGGCGATCCTGCCGATGTCGGTGTCGCCTGAGCCCATGATGTCATCGAGGCCTTTCATCGCGTCGACCGCAATCTCTTTGCTCTTGGCTAATTCAAGCAAGGCCTGCAGTTCAGAGCGCTGCTGCTTCATGGTGGCATGGCGCGCTTCTAATTTTACCTTAGCATTCAACAGCGTCTGGTACTCGACTTCCATCTTCTCCAGCTGGGTTTCGTAATTTTCGATCAGCATCGTGGTGCTGTTAAAGCGGCTCTGGGTGGCGGCAGCAGCTTCCTCGTTGCCTTCAACCAGGAAGGCGTCCACAGCTTTATCCAGCTCCCCAGCTTTTTGTTTGTGCCCCTCGAGCTTTCGTTTGATCGAGCGGATTTCTCCCCCGACGGTTGCGGCGGCATCCTCCAAATTTTCTAACGAGTTTTCCACCTGGCGGATGTACTGGTCAACCACGGCGAGGCTGTTGGTTTTGAGTGCTTGATCGACCAAGGCATGCAGGTTTGCTGAAACCAATGTTTTTACTTTTTCTAATAACGTAGCCATTTAAATCTCCTTTTTGATATGTAGCTAAATTTATTTTCGTAATTTGTATTCCAGATTTTATCGGCCAATTCCGACACCCCCTCCAAAAATCACGGTCATTTCCTGGTAAATATCCCCAATGTTTGATTGGTCCCCAATGTAGAAATTTCCATTGGTCATGATCGCCAATTCGCTGAGGATCTCCTCATCGGCGTCATTCCCGAAGGCGATTGTGTAAATTGCGGTGCTGTTGGCCATCGCCAGCGTATATAACTGATCATTGAAGCGGTGCATCACGCTGGCGGTATCCATCCCATCGGTCAGCAGCACCAGGGCATTGCTCGTCTGGGAGGATTTGGTTTTGTCAATGATATCGGCGCTAATCCCGATCGAATCGTACAGCGGGGTGGGGCCAAAGGCATCCAACCTTCTGATCGCGTCAATTGCACTTTGCCGCGTGGTTTTTAACGATGCGTGTTCAATGATCGTGATTACTGGATGAGAACTACTAAATTCCGTCTGATTGTAAACAACAATTGAGATGTAATCACTGTCTGCCATGTTTTCAATAAAATCCACTGCTGCCTTTTTTACCTGGACGAGCTTGTTTCCTTCCATGCTGCCTGAGGTATCAATCACCATTACCAGGTTTACTGCCTTTCGGGCGGAATCCCAGAGGTGCTGGATTGCATAGATCGTATCGGTTGAGGGGCTCTCAAAGACGATGGTTGGCTGCTCTGGTTGGGCGAAAGGCATTTCAGCCACTGAGCCGTTTTCGGTTCGCAGCCCTGCTTCGCTGGCGAATTGCTGCCCATCTTCGCTTAAGAGATAGTCCCGGAATGCCCTGCTGCCCTGCAGCCTGTTTTCAGGCGCATCCATTTTTACGCAGGCGGGAAAATCGGCGATAAAGGTGCCTTCCAGCGGGTAAATCGGAATGATCGCCGGGTTCTGGCCGGCGTATTCAAAGACCAGATTTTCATAAACCACTGCGGCACCAAGGTAGCTGGAGCCGCGCTGATTCATCAGCGCACTTAAGCTGCCGGTGTCCTGGCTGAAGGTCGATACCGCACTTTCGAATGCGCTGACCGAAGCCTGCACAATCGGCAGCTCAATTTCTACAACCGCCACTGCAGCCTGCTTGGATTGGGCCGCATGCACGACTGCCAGGAGGGTGCTGGTACCTGAAGGAGATAACCCGGGGTGGGTGTGTCCCAATCGCAGCGAGGAACCAAACTGCCCTCCGCTGTAGTAGTTCCAGGCAGTTGGGTCGGCGGCTAAACTGCCGATATCCAACCAGCCCAGATCTCTGCCCGGCCAGCCTAAAGACTCAGCGATTGGCTGCCACATGGCAATCACCAACGGGCTGGATGCCACGCTTTGGCAGTCTTCTATGTAGGCGGGGTTGCCAATCTCGGCGGCCAATTCTGCCCAGACAAAATTATCCGGGATCCACAGGTCTGGCTCGAAAACAGCTCCGCTGCCCTGAGAAATCGCCTGACCAGCTTCTTGATAGGTAATTTCCACATAGTAGGGTTTGTTATCCTCTGATTTGAACTTTTCTGCATTGAATTCAATTGCAGCCTGGTCCAGCCAGGTTTGCAGGCTGGTCCCCGCCGAAACCTGGATGATCTCGGCATTACGGGGTGGCTTCGAAGCTGATGTCTGGCATGTGATCCCAACGGCAGCCAAGAAGATCATCAGGAAAATAATGGTTGTTGTGGTTTTCTTCACTGGATTTGCTCCTCGGCTAGCGCCCCGCGGTGATCAGCGTCATTTCTACATAGCGGTCTTCCGCCTGAAGATCTGGATCTTCGGTTTCCCAATGGGCCGCATCGGGTAAGACACCTGCAACGATGAACCTGGCGGGGTCGACTCCCTGAGAAACGAGGTAATCGACCACCGATTGGGCGCGGGCTTCTGCAAATTCTTGAATTTCATCAGCAGTGTATGTGCCTGCTGGGCCTGGCCAGGCAGAAGACCCCTCTACCTGGAGGAATAAACCGACGCTCTGCTGCAAAATCGGGACAACGCACTCATCTAAAATCCGGCGGGATTCGAGAGTGAGCTCGGTAGATTCTGGGAGGAAGGCAAAACGGCGGCAGGGCAGCACGGCGAGGGTCGCGGCGTCGTCGGTATTGACACTCGAGAGATCGAACTCGCTCGAAATTGAGAAGGTATCGTTGACCGGCGCGCCGTTGGCCTGCAGGCTGGCCTGTGAGGCAGACCTAGAGACGAAGCCGGTGTTGACCAGTTCGTTGGCGGCGTCATCTGGCACGGGCAGGCCGGATGCGGCCCACACCCGCCTGGCGGTTTCTAACTGACGGATGATCGGTGTTGGGTCACGCATCACAAAAATATTGTCACTTAAGTCTGCCTGGGCAATATTCTCGAGCCACAGGCGCATATCTTCGCTGGCGGATTCAGGATAGACATAGCTCCAGTCGTTGTGCCCCCAGGCGGCGATGTCGGCGGCGGCCTGGTCAAAATTCTCCACCTGGTTTTTCAATGTGTCAAACCAGGCATCATGGAAGGACTGCACCAGGTCTGCCTTTTCAGCGATCGACTGCCGGGAGGTGACGACCACATCAACAACGATCCTCAGCTGGTTGGAGCTGAGCAGCGAGATTCCGCCGCTGGCCTCGGCATCGTAGATATCGGGTTCCCATCCAGAAACGGCATCGGCCTGGCCGGCATTGAAGCTCTCCACTGCCCCCATCACACTGTCCGTGGGGACCAGAGTGACATCGAACCTGGGGTTGAGCCGGGCGATGGAGAGGGTGTAGTAGACAAAATACTCGCCCACACTGCCGCGGGAGAAAGCGATCCGTTTACCCTTCAAGTCGTTGATCGTGGTGATCTCCCGTGCCCAGAGCTGGTCTGCGCCGGCGCTCTCATCAACGATTGCGGTAATCACACCCGCGCTGGTGAGCGCCACAGAGTCCAGGGTGGTTAGCAGGCAGTCCCACTCTCCAAATTCCAACAGTGCGCTGCGCTGTTCCTCAGAAATTTCATACACCGGGTTGTCGTCAACCAGGAAGGGAACGATCCCCAAATTAAATCCGTGTTCCACATCCATCCCGGAAATCTGCATCTGCTGCAGTACAAAATAGCTGCCGAATGCATCCGCCCCGCAGACGTAGTCGGGAAGATTGTTATTCGCCGCATAGTCTGGACCGAAAATCGGGTCTGGGGAGGTGAGATCCACGTCAGGGATCGAGGCGCTGTCGCTGGGGTTGGCGCTGGTTAAGAATTTCTGCAGCTGGTTGTATCCCAGGGCAATGCCGACGATCACCACCGCGATGAAAACGATTGCGATAAAAATTACTCGGGTTCGATCAAGTTTTTTCATTAGGTTTCCTTAATTTCTTTCTGCTGGTATCCAAGGTTCTGAAGAACATTTTCTGCCGATTGGCCTCTGATTTTGGTAAACACGAAATTTCCATGCTGATCTTTATCGACCACCAGTTCATTTGCTTCCGGGATCACGCAGTGTTTGCTCCCCCCCACGCCGCCCAACATCTCCTGGTAGGACCCGATGTTGAAGAAGCCGATGTATAAATTCTCGGTATTTTCTGGCAGGAACAAAGGTAGCTGGCTGGATTCAGGCGGGTAAACATCATCACTGTCGCAGGTGATTCCGCCCAGCTGCACGGATTGGAAGGCTTCATCTAAATGGTTCAGCGGCAGCACCACGAATTTCTCTCCAAGCGCCCACACATCCGGAAATGAGGACATGATCGATCCATCAATGATGTACCAGGGGAGCTTCGAGCGGTTGTCTTTGGCGGTGACGACCTTAAAAATGTGAGCGCCGTGCTCTGCGACGGTGTAGCGGCCCATTTCCCCCATCACATCGGGAACTGGCAGATCATACTGGCTGCAAATTTCCATAATTTTGGTTAAAAGTAGTTCTGCCATCAGCTGGTAATCAAACGCAAAATTGAGCGTTTGCTGAACGGGGACACCGCCGCCAAAATCAAAGATTTCCAGGCTGTGGTGCGCCTGCCGTAATTGGGCATAGCGCTCAATTGCGGGCGTGAGCCTGCTGACAAACCCGTCTTCATCGTTGATCTGGCTGCCAACCATGGCGTGGAACAATTTCAAGTTCAGGTTCGGGGCCTGTTCAATCTGCGCGGCTGCCTCTTTGACGAGCTGAAAATCCATCCCAAAACGCGAGTTGGCCCGGTCCATGGCTTGAAGGTCTTGATGGGTTCCATAGCTTTTCAGGCGCAGCCCGACGTCAAAGTTAACCCCGGATTGTGCAAAGCTGCTTATTTCAACCTGGTCCTCAATCACCGGGATCACATTTTTCCTTAGTTTTTGCAGCTCGATGATCTTTTCCGCATAGGGCGTGCCGGGAGGTTTAAAACCATTGCAGATGATCAATTTGTCATCCGACAATATTTTGTTTGCCTGCATCAGCTTCACGATGGCGACATCGATCCATGAGGAGAGTTCGTAATTTACCCCGCTTTCCAGGATGGTGCGGATGACTTCCTCGGCGGCATTCGCTTTTGAGGCATAGGTATAGATGAATTTTCCTGGATAACCAGTTTGGTCGATGGCTTGCTGGAATGCATTTTCTAACTGGCTGATTTTCTCCCGAATGATCGGCAGGTAAACGATTTCAAGCGGGCTGGATAAACGATCTCCCGCAGCGCCGTCGGTCAGGACGGCATCTAAATCCAGGCCGTCCAGGAACAGCTTGCCGCCCCGCATTTGTAAAAAATCTGAAAATTGATGATTATTCGGCACCGGGTCAACTTGATCCCATCCGATTGCAGCTTTGCTCATGTTAAATTTTCCGGATTTCTGGAATGGTTAATAAATGGTACGCCAGGGTGCTCAACCAGGGAAGCTTACGCAGGTTTTTCGCCGTATGCCGCTGACTGAACTGGTTCAAGATCTCTTCTACCTGGCTGGCGATCGATTGATCGTGAAAAATGTCTCCCGCGAGGACTTCTCCTGAAATCAGCTCTGGGAGCTGCAGCTTTTTGTAGATGTCCCCGAGCACTTCAGAAATCCAATCTCGGCTGATCAGCAGCTCGTTCTCAATATCGCGCTGCGAATGATTGAGGATGATGCTCAGGCGGAGGATTTCCAGCTCCCGCGGGGTAAATTCCTGGATCATCTTGGTGCCGTCAACGACCTTCATCTTGCTCTGCTGGTTGACCGGCGTACTCAGTTTGAGCACTGAGTTGGTCAGCACGATCTGATTATTTTCAACCAGGTTGACAGCGGAGGGTAGAGAAAACATGATCTCTTGTTTGACCAGGTACCCGCCGTAGAAGGGGTAATTCAGCAGGATCTCGTTCCAATAGCGGGAGACGGGGATCGTGCACAAAAAGATGATTTTTGGCGGGTGGGGCAGGGCCTCGATGATCTCAAATGCCTCAATCGGCCAGTCTGGGTTCCAGGGGACCTCGGTGTCTAAGATGATCGTGTCGATTTTATTCCCCGCGTCGCTCACAAATCCGGAAAATATTTCTTTTGAGAAGCTGTCGAATTCTCCCACCACCCGTGTTCGCCAATCTCGAGACAACAAATTATAGATTTGGCCGCGTGCCAAAAGATCATCTTCAACGATTACAACCCTGTTATTTTTTTTCATCTCTGATCAATTCGTTTTCCCGATTCTGGTTATCTAACCTATTGTACAAGAAAATCCGGGATTTACCCCCCAGATAATAAGGAGGTTGGGGAGCTGATCAGAAAGATAGTAAATTTTCTGGCTTATTCGTGCCCCAGATACTCCAGGTAAGCCGCCGCGCCGTTGATCCAGTGCTGCAGGCCGTCGATGCGGATGTAGGGATCGTCGCAGTTGTAGTAGATCCCGCCCGCATAGCGCTCGATCTCGTAGAGGTCCTCTAATTCACAAATGTTGTTGGGCAGCTGGCGCGCGATGATGAAATCG
>JBDLJU010000150.1:0-7840 GCA_039714215.1 Chloroflexota bacterium
CAGCATGGGCTCACAGCTGCTTTTCTTCAGCCCAAGCTTTGTGATGATGATCCTCGCTCCGCTGCTCTTCTTGATGGCCGGGGCATTTGCGCTCGGTTTTGTCAAAGATTTCTAAGCACTCACGTTTTTCTTACCATAAACATGCCAGGTTGTTCAAACCTGGCATGTTTTTTTTTGGCTGGGGTTCGATTTCATCAGGTCGAGGAGCTTGCTGTGCAATCGCATGGATCAGCACCGTGATTTGAATTGTTTGATAAAAGAATTCCGAAAAAAATTTTCCCCTTATTTAAATTTTTCTTGAAATTGGCTTCTCGCTGACATTAAAACTTTTGGGCCAGAAAAGAAATATAGCAATTCGCCCATTAGTTCAGGCGAGGCTTGCATGTCTTGATTAATCCACTCTTTCAGCAGGCCAACAAAAGTAGATGCAAGAAAGCTATTGGCGAAATTGGTATAGCGATCACTGAATTCTGGATTTTTCTTCTTCAAAATCTTTTCATAGTGCTCATCCCAAAAAGCACGGATGCGGCCAATCAGCAAACAGTCAAAATCAACCGATTCTAGTAGGGGGATCAGGTCTTTGTTCTTTTCCCAAATCCGGAAGAAATCGATATTCATCTCAAGGTCCTTTTCCGGGTCAGGGTTAGATACATCTCTTGAGTAGAGCTGCTCGAAAAAATTATCGATCACAGTATTAATTATGCTGTCCAGCAGTTCATCTTTTGTGGAAAAATGTGAATAAAAGGTGGAGCGGGTCAGCCCGGATCTTTCAGAAATGTCTGTAATCGATATTTTTTGGAATTTTTTTTCCTCCAACAGTTCGAGGAGAGCTCCTTGAAGCGCTTTGATTGAGCGAAGCGCCTGCCGGTTGCGTGGCTTGTTAAACTCAGTCATATTTCTCCTTTGTGTGCAACTTTTTACAAAACACCGTCTTTGCGTATTGACACCGCCTCTATTGTGATATTAAATACTATTACAGGTGTATAAAGCTTTTCAATTGCATAATTATTTTAGCATATTGTGAAAAGCAGACAAGAAAGATTATCAGGGAAGTCTGGTGAAATTCCAGCGCTGTGCCGCAACTGTTAATCCAAAACCTGCTGCCAGGTTTTGGTCAGCCAGGAACTTGAAATGTTGTCAATACCTCGAGCAAGGTAACAATGCCAAAAGGCATTGTTTTTTTGTCCCCAATCAGTAAGAGGAGGAGCACTATGAGTGAAGAAAAAAAGCAAGTCTCCCGCCGAGATTTTATCAAAATCGCCGGGCTTGCAGCCGCAGCTGTTCAGGCGGGAGGGATGATTGCAGGAGGGATTGCAGAAGGCAAGGATTCAGAATCCTACACGGGATGGGAATCCTTTAACGCCGGTACGCAATCCTTCAACCGCAAACCGTTTGAGGTTGAATACCCAAACTTTCATCCTGTCGCTGAAGTCCGCCGTCCCAGCCACTTGACGGACTATGTCTTTGGTCGTGTGGGCGTACTGGAGGGGGCAATGGAAGCCAACCCCACCTGGACAATTGCTGATCCAATCGAGGATCTGGGCGTTCCGCCTCCGTTGGTCGCTTTCTATAATAAGTTTCCAGAACGGTTGGAATGGGACTATAAGACCTTCAAAGAAACAATCCCCAACAACCGGGTTGACCGACAGAAATACGGGGCATACTCAATCTTGGCTGATGTGTATGAGTCCGGATGGGGCGCGATTTCTCCACCATCGCCAGCAGGCCCTCCGGAAGTTTCAGATTTTCAAATTTCAGGCAGAGGCGGCCCCGGCCCACTTCGTGAAGAACCGTATAAATTCAAGAGTTCAGCGCTTGCCGCTGAATTTGTCAAAAATCTGGCGCACATGTATGGCGCCACCCTGGTAGGAATCACCAAGGCAAACATCGATTGGATGTACGGCGATAGCTGGCGCGGAACCGAAGATGGTTACGATCATTCTAAGATGCCTTCCCACTGGAAGTATGCAGTGTGCGTCGGTGTCCCAATGGAATGGGATGTATTGTTAGGGAACCCCCAGCTTGGTACCAGCAGCGACGCATATCACCGTGTTTCAATGGCAGCATATCGGCTTGAACATGCACTAAAGCACATGGGTTATGCTTCTCGGGCCAGCACTCCGAGGAATGGCTACGATCTGATTTGCCCGCCATATATGGTAGATGCTGGTGTTGGCGAACACTGCCGGGCAGGTTACGTGATCACGCCCGAAGTCGGGAGCAACTTCCGGACGGCTGTGATCCTCACCAATCTTGAGATGGAAATGGATAAACCCATTGAGTTTGGTGTTAAAGATTTCTGCGAAAAATGCAAAATCTGCGCAGAGCAGTGCCCATCTGGCGCAATCTCGATGGCCGACAGCTATGAAGGCCTGGAGATTCGTGGTTACGAGCACTGGTACATCAACAATGGCGCCTGCTACAACTTCTGGCGCGAGAGCATGGGCCCCATGGGATGCCGCCTGTGTGTCGCTAATTGCCCCTACAGCCGAAAAGACAACTGGATGCACGGGCTTTCGAAGCAGCTGGATTCCCGTGATCCAACTGGCATCACCAGCAGCAGCCTGTTATGGATGCAAAAGACCTTCTTTGAACATCCCGAAGCAATTGACTACCGTCGTGTAGAAGAAGGTGGGCAGTTCGCATCCTATCGACCAGAGCCATTCTATCTGCATGTAGAAGATTATCTGGACATGGATGTCACTCCATTACCGTACTACAATAAAGGAGAATAGCAAATGTTCTTAACAAGTGGTTTATTCTGGTTCATCATGGGAATAGTTGCTGTTTTTGTCGGAGTAGGTTTCAAAACCTTCGCCGAAGATAAGGGATGGGAACTTAACTGGTGGAAATGGCTGCTGTCGATTGTTTGGTATGCCTTATTCAGCGGAAGTTTCTTGGCATGGGGTACCTTAATTGGCGAGAATGAAAGCAGCGCTGGCTGGAAATTTGGTTTGTTTGGCCTGTTCCTCAGCTTGATCCTGGGTGTCGGCCTCTGGCGGCTCTTGGTCGCTAAGCCTAAAACTGCATCCTAAGACCAACTAGATTTTCAAGAAGAAGTCGGGACGTAGCATGCTACGTCCCTGCTTCTTAACATCAAAATAATCGCTATTGAGGCAGTTTGCCATGATTTTGAGATTTTATCTTTGAAAATCATGTTAATTTATGAAATCAAATCAGTATTATAATTTTCCACATCAGCCTGGAGCCTCACATGACAGAAAAAAACCATAAGATCATTTCACAAATCTCGATTAATGCCTCAATTGCGCAGGTCTGGGAATTTTTGATGAGTGAAGAGAAAATGAAAAACTGGTTTGAAGCTGACGAATTTTTAATTGATGTCTCTGAAGGCGGAAAAATAAAAATCCCCTTAACCATCAGCGGTGAAGAATGTGTGATCGAAGGTGAGATCGGATTGATTCTTCCCCAAGAAAAGTTTGTATTCACCTGGATTGAGCGCGATAAACATGGTGATGCCTGGTTCAACAATACAACCGTGACGATTGCGCTTGAAGAGATCAAAAACGGAACAAAATTCACACTTATCCACGATGGTTTCAAGTATTTGCCAGAGGAAATCTTTCACGAAGTTTATGATCGATATCAGGCATATTGGCATGATGGGAATTTAATCGCACGTTTTAGCGAATTAGTATCAAAACAGAATTGTGAATAATTTTGAGAATGCAAGACAGAAAAAAAATATAAAAACAGCAAGGAGATTATCCACCTAAAATGACTAGCGTTAATCGCCATCCAAACCGTAGATTAATCCAGGCTCGAGAAGATCTGGAGGAGGCTCGAGCCAGCGAAGACCAACACAGAATCAGCCTCGCGACTGCAAATTTAGGATTGGCATATTTCAATGCCAAGAAATTCAAGGAAGGGGAAAAAAGCTTTAGAGAAGCCGAAAAAATCGTTGAAGAAGTAGACGATTTTTCCTTGCGGGTAAAATTCCTGGGAATCAAGACGTTGGCTTACCAATTCTCTGGACAATTACCTGTTGCCTTCCAGGTCGCACAGGATATCCAGGAATTGGCTGAGGACCAGGAGGTGATTGGTCTTCAATCTGATGCATTGGCTACCCAGGCCCAAATATTGATCGAGTCTGGAGATGAAATTGGTTCATTAGATAAGTTCAATGCCGCATTAAAAATTGCAGAAGAAAGCGAAGATAAAAAACGGATAATGAGGGTCAAAGGAGCATTAGGTCATTACAGCCTGGCAATTGGCTCTGGGCAGCAGGCTGAAACTTATTTCGAAGAGGCACGAGATTTGGCCCGCGATCTTGGTGATCGGGGAAGTGAAATCGGTTATCAAGGCAATTTGGGCACCTTGTTTGAATGGAAAGGGGACTACCCCCAAGCCAAAGAAATCTTCGAGGATGTTTTGGCCTTTATGCGAGAAACTGGAAACCAACAGGCTGAGATTCAGGCTTTACACCACCTGATACAGATATCTACAAAATTACAAAACAATTCTCAATCAGTTGAATATTCCCGCCGCGGCATAGAGCTGACAAAAAAAGACGATATTGACACCCTCTTTTTCTTTTATGAAAATCTGATCTCCGCTCTTTATCGCTCAGAGAAAATTGATCAGGCCCACACAGCGACTAAAGAAGCGCTTGAAAGGGCGCGTTCTGCAGAAGATACGGAAAAAGAGGTCAGTCTTCTGTTGAGCCTGGGTGAGTCTTATATGCTCACCGATAAGCTGGAGTTAGCTCTAGAAACTTACCAGCTTGCGTTAGATGGTACCCAACGGCTCCAACGGCTCGTTGACCGCGCTTATCTCTTGGGGCGGACTGGTGTGGTCCTGGCCGAACTCGAAAAAACCGATGAGGCAATTGTCTACCATCAACAATCTCTTGAGGCAGCCAGAAATCACGAACTGATCGGTTTAGAAGGCGAGCAGTTGACCATGCTGGCGATCGCTTATCGGGACAAAAACGAAATGGGGAAAGCCAAGGATTACGCCAACCAGGCATTACAAGTATTTCTCAATTCAGAAAAAGAATTGGAAGCAGAGAAAGTCCGTCAACTGCTTTCCGAATTCAAAGCGGCTTTTTAACTGAAGACATAAAAAAAGAGTTTTTCAAGGAACGGAACCGGACAAAACAATGACAATCAACCACAAAAATCTATCTCCTGCAATAAAGCGCCAGCGAACCGAGCGCCTTCTAGGCGGTATCGCAGTAATCATTTTGATTGCCGCCGCGGTTATTGGCGTGCTGCGTGCTGAGGCAGATTTGATGCCTGCGATTATTGGATCGATCCCTGAAGCTGACCACGTTGAAGAGATCAATAGTGAGTTGTACCGAGCCTGGGGAGATGCTGCAGAAAATCAACTGTTGGGTTTTGTCGCTTTAGGAAAAGGAAATGGCTACGGCGGCCCAATGGTTATTGCTGTGGCAGTTTCTCCTCAGGGAGAGATCCTGGGGGCATCGGTTGCTTCTCATAAAGAAACCCCATCCTGGATGAGCCGGGTAATGGATAACAACCTGATTTCTACCCTGCTTGGCAAACAGTACACAGATCCATTTGAATTAGATAATGATGTAGATGGGATCACAGGTGCCACGTATACATCCAGGGCAATTGCTCAGGCTGTGATGGCAGGCAGTCATCTCACGGCCGCAAATGTGGGCTTAGAATTACCCGAACAATCAAAACCGAAGATCAGCTTTGGCGGTCAAGAGATTGTTCTGGTGGGACTCTTTTTGGTGGGGTACTTCGGGCACAAGTCAAGTTTTAAATATAAAAAACAAGCCCGTTGGGGAACAATGATCATAGGAATGGTTTTCTTAGGGTTTGTTTATAACAGCCCGCTTACCCTTGCGTACATCAATAAATTCTTGATGGGCTTTTGGCCCCAGTGGCAGAGCAACTTGTATTGGTACATCCTGATTGGTGGGATTTTATTTGCTTTTTCTGTTGATAATAAAAATCCCTATTGTGAGTGGTTCTGTCCTTTTGGCGCGGCGCAAGAGTGTATGGGTGTTATTGGCGGCGCGAAGGTGCGCTCTTCTGGGAAATACCGGTACTTTTTAAAATGGCTGCAGCGCGGGTTAGCCTGGATGGCAATTTTGATTGCGCTTTTGTATCGTAATCCGGGAATGACTAGCTTTGAGATTTTTGGGACCTTGTTTGAATTAATTGGGTCCAACTTTCAGTTTTTGCTTTTAGGGTTGGTGTTGATTGCATCGCTGTTTATCCGCCGTCCGTGGTGCACATATTTATGCCCGCTGCACCCGGTGGAGGAATTCATTAGAATGGTTAGAAAGTGGATAAGAGGATTATGGACGAAAAGAAAACAAAAAGCTTAAATAACATTATTCCAAATGTGATCTTGGTGTTTGTGCTGCTCTGCACATTATTAATTGTCTTTGAAATTTCTGGAAACCTGGTTAATGAAGGGGTTTTCCAATTTGAGAATGAGGAAAGACCAACACTCACGGTGGAAGTGGAAGAAACCCCCTCCGGACCGCTGCCTACACCAGAACCAATCATCGATGCGTAATTTCTTAGGGTAATCATATGGATTCAAAAAACAAATTATCAAGACGTAGTTTCATCAAGATCACCGCGGTCGCTGGAGGTGTATTGCTCGGCGGCAAATTGCTTCTCGGGCTGGCTGACGATAGTCGCGTCACGGTCAGGGAGACTCGAGCGCTGATGGGTACCATTATCAATCTGGCAGTGATCGCCGAGAATAAACCGGCCGGGGAGCATGCTGTTGCTGCTGCCTTCATTGAACTGGAACGCCTGGTTTCCATTTTCACCCACCGGACCCCCGACAGCCCTGTGACGATACTGAACGCTGCTGGGAAATTAGCCAGCCCGCCAAAAGAGCTCGTGGCCCTGCTGGCCCAGGCAGTAGCGATCAGCGAGATCACCAATGGCGCATTTGATGTAACCATCAAACCGCTGGTGGATCTTTACCAGCAGTCACAGCCAAAGCTGCCACCAGAACACAAGGTTCAGGAAGCTCTCGGCTTTGTAGGTTACAAAAAACTAAATGTTTCTGCTGAACAGATCATATTTTCCCAAGAAGGGATGGCAATCACTCTGGATGGGATTGCAAAAGGCGCCATCGTTGATGCGGGTGTTGCAGAATTAAAAAAGCTGGGCTATCCCAATGTGTTTGTAGAAGCCGGCGGCGACCTGGTTGCCTCGGGATTGAAGGAAACTGGAACGCCCTGGAATGTGGGGGTGCAGTCCCCGCGGCAGGAGCAGGCTGGCCTGGTTGCCAGCTTCAAGGTCAGTGATCGTGCCGTGGCGACATCAGGCGATTACATGCAGTATTACTCCCCGGATTTAACTCATCACCATATTCTTGATTCCCAGACTGGATACTCTCCACTTGAGGTTGCAAGCGCCACTGTTGTTGCCCCAACCTGCCTGCAGGCAGACGCCCTGGCAACCGCGGTAACCGTTCTGGGTATCTCCGCGGGGTTAGAGAAAATTAATCGGCTGCCAAATGCCGATGCGCTGCTTGTAACCAAAGATTTGACAGAATATCGTTCTAGAGGTTTTAATTATAGGTAACGCTGGTATTGTTTGCCCAGACTCATTCCAATCGAATTTCGTTAAACCGGAACGTTTTTAATTGATTAACCGAAGTGCTATTTAACAATATCAAGCAGTAAGCTGCTCGATATTATTTCATTTCTAAATGAAATATCCAGTCTCAAATCCCTCTGGTTACGAAAAAGCTCCCCTTCTTCAGGGGAGCTTTTCATCATCTATTACTTAGTTTTGTTCTTGTTGATCAATTTTTCAAATAGGAAATACAACATCACGGTTAAATATCCAGAGAAGACTACGTCAGATAGGAA
>JBDLJU010000151.1:0-7795 GCA_039714215.1 Chloroflexota bacterium
GCGAGCCCGGTCCGGTAGTCATTGGTCGCTGGTCGTTAGTCTCGTAGTCGAACGTCGCACGCTAAACAAGGAGTCGAGGCTTTAGCCGGTTTTCTGATAGCTGGGATGGGTGGTTCGTGAACTGCCCGAAGGCCGTAATTCCAACACGCCAAGGGCGACCAGCCGGTCGCCCCTACCGAGGATCATTCGCGAGCCCGGTCTGGTAGTCATTGGTCGCTGGTCGTTAGTCTCGTAGTCGAACGCCTCACGCTAAACGAGGAATCGAGGCTTTAGCCGGATTCCCCCGCCATTCAAGCAGGCAAACAAAATTTTTCCAGGTAAGTAATCCTGCTGACAGACAATCCAATACTTAATTAACTATTTCGATTTGGAGGATTGAAAATGAAGATCAAAAAAAATGTAGGTAACACCGACCGGATCATCCGCGCTTTATTTGCCGTGATCGTTGCCGCGCTGTACTTCACCAACGTGATTTCTGGCACCCTGGCGCTGATCCTGGGTATCGCGGCTGTGATTCTCTTTCTGACCAGCCTGGTCTCAACCTGCCCAATCTACCTGGCTGCTAAAATTTCAACCCGCAAAGAATCATAACTCCGCTTTAACGCTTACAACAAAAGCCCTGGATAATTCCGGGGTTTTTTTATTCTTATGCTCCTGATCTACACATGACAGATTAGTACGCTTCGGTCTGGTTCTTCCCCTTTTGCTTGGCCCGCCCCAGGGCCACATCCGCCTGCTGGACCAAGATCAATGGGTCAGGATCCGCTTTTTCCTGAGAGGCGACCCCGATGCTCACCGTGCGTGAAATTTCACCCCCGCTGGTCTCCAGCACCAGCTCTTCGATCGCAATCCGCAGCCGGTCGGCAGCCTGCAGAGCCGCTGCCTTCCCTGTGTTGGGCAGCAGCGCGGTAAACTCCTCGCCTCCCCAGCGCCCGACAATGTCAATATCACGCAGCGTATTCTTCAGTGTTTGGGCGATTTCACGAATCATCCAGTCACCGATCATATGCCCAAAATTATCGTTGACCGATTTGAAATTATCCACGTCCACCATCAGCAGGCTGATCGGCTGTTCGTAGCGCTGGGCAACCCCCATCTCTCTGGTCATCGCATCCTGGAAGGCGCGCCGGTTGTAGAGCCCGGTGAGCTCGTCGTGGGCTGCCAGGTAGATCAACCGCTGGTTGTACCGGTTAATCACCAGGACTGCCAGAACACTGGTCAGCAGGGTCACCCCGAATCCGATGATCAAATTTTGCCAGAGAGAAATTCTCGCCTGTAACAGCTCAGCCTCCTGGTCTTCCTCGACGATCAAGAACCAATCGAAATCTTCCAGGTAGCGGCTGGAGATCGTCTTTGTGCCCTCATCGTCATCGTACTGGAAAAAAGTAGTCCCCTCGTCGGATGCGAGCAGTTCGGGAATGATCTCCGCAATCCCCTCGAGTTCGTTAATATTCAGGGCCTGAATCAGGGATGGGTCAGAATGCAACTGGATAAACCCATCAGGGTCGACCATGAATATCTTGTGATTAAAACGCTCCTCGAACCCGGCCAACGTATTCCCCACCTCGGTCAATTCCAGCCCCACACCGGTGACGCCTAAAAACTCCCCTGCAGGGTTTTCCAGCCGGTGGTTGATGAAAACGGTGAGCACATTGTCGGCCGCCTGGTTGCTGTCCACATCCAGGTCGGTGGGGGTGTTCATTGCCTTGAAATTGTAATACCAGACATCATGATCATCCTCGGGAGAAATTTGCTTAAGGATTCCATCATAGTAGTAGTAATTACCGGTGATTTCAGAAATGAAGAACGTGCTGAAATAGCCATATTCGTGTTTGATCGAGGATAGGTAGGTGGTAATTGCCGCTAAGTCCGTCTCCCCCTCTTCAACCCAATTGATTAGAAAAGAGTCATGTGCCATCAGCGAAGAGATATTCACCGGGGAAAGGATTTCTTTTTCAATCGCCGAGAAGATATTGTCGCTGATCAGGGGCAGGGTCTGATTGATCGCGCTGTCTTCCACATATCGCTTTGAGGCTGTGTAGCTCAAGATACTGGTGACCGCGAAACCAAATGTGAGGATCAACCCCAACATCAAGATCATTCTGGGAATTTTGAATAAAGTCCGGTACATAAATGCGCCCGAGATGATGAATTTCTGGTGAAATGAATTAATTCATTATAACAACCAATTTGATCTGGATTTTCAAAAACACCCTGACAAATTGAGGCATAAATTCTGTTGGTTATTTATTCTCAACCTGGCTCACCCCGCGCAAGTACAGCCCAAAGGGGGCAAAGCACACCAACCCCATCACTGCCACTACCAGCACGTCGCCCAGCGTGGAGGGCGCATCGGTGAGGAGCGGCTGCAGCAGCATCAGAATGATCAAGCCAATGAAGAGCATGCTGGCCTGGAAGAGCAGCCCCAGCCCGGCTGTGTAACCAAATGCTTTGCGGCGCCACAGCGATATTCCGCCGATGACCATCAAAGGCGAAATTGCCAGGTCAGCGACCAGCGTAGCGAGTTCAATCTTCTCGATCGGGGTATTCCCGATCACAGAACCGACAATAATGATCAATACCCTCAAGATGAAGAAAAAGCCAAAGACGGCGACGATCCCACCAGCAAATCTGGCAGGCACCTTGCCGTCGAGCTTTTCGCCGACCTCATCCATTTTGATGCTGGAGAACACAACGATGAGGACAAAGATGCTTAACACCTCCAGGGCGAGATAAACCAGCGACATCCAGCCCAGCGGCATCGCCACCAGGTAAGCGATGTAGTTGTAGATCACATAGACCAAGGCCCCCGGCCAGAGCAGCAGCCCGCGGAGCTTGCCGCTGCGTGTCAGCCACAACGAAAGCAGCAGGATCGGAACCCCGACCAACAAGTTGACCACATCGTTGGGCAGCAACGATTGGCGCAGTTCCTCGTCTGGATAGAGCCGGCCCTGGGTCAGCAGCCCAACCAGCGATGCGGCCACCAGCAGCAGGGTGATGATCAAAGTCAGGGTGTACGCCTGAGCCAGGTCCCGTTTAACCGGTAAACCTGGGGTACGAGTCTGGTTTGTACTCATTTTCTTCTCTCCTGTCTTAGATATATGGCAAATCCTCAAAACCCCTATCCCCGCTGCTTGCAGCGGGGTATTACGAGGTTTTGCCCTTCCGGGTTCGGATTTGCTTAAATATTCCTTCCGGGCTTCACCCGGCGGAACCTGCGGTTCCGGCCATTCATCCCACCAGCAAGCTGGTGGGTATTCTGGCAAAAGCAATAAAGAAACTCGCCGCCAGGGCGATCAAGACCTGGCCGCTGTAGTAGAACGCCAAACTGATCCGCTGATATTTCCACGGCCGCCAAAAGCGGTTGGCTGCGAGGATCACATCGGAGATGTAGAACAGCAGCGCGCCTCCGGCAATCATCCAGGCTTGAGCATTGCTGAACACCGGGCTGGAAAAGGTCGCCAGCGCCTGGTTGACCATCAGCGAGATGATTACAATATAGGCGATCACCGGCACTTTCATTGATCCCAGGTTGGGCGCAAATAACCGGAACAGAGCAAACCCAGCGGACAATAAAATCGCCCCTGAAACCAGATCCCAACTTGAGTGCTGCCCCAGCAGGATGAAGACCACCATATAAGCAATATGAGCGGCGAGGAACAACCCCAGCCCAATCGTGAACGCTTCTTTGTTATCCTGAAACAGCAAAGCGATGTCCCCACCCAGGGAGAGCAGCAGACCGATCAGCACGCCAATCGAGCAGGTGGGATTGTAGTTCGGCTCAAAGAACGATAGCGCCGCCACGGCGATTACCAATAAAGTTGCGGTGGGCTTAAGCAAAAATATTTGATTACGAAGCTTGAGCAGTTCTGCCCGGATCAGGAAGACCACGGTAATCAGCAGGACGGGGATCAGGTACAGTGCGGTTTTCATCACGGCTCTCCTCGATATCCAGTTCTGTGCATGTAAAAATTATACAGCACCCTGAGTCCTGCCTGAGTGAGTCTTGCATGAGAGCACAATTTTTTTAATTAAAAAGTTTGGGCAAGCCCAAACTTTTTATCAATCTGTTCTTGGTTCGGTCAGCCATACCAGGGAGATCCCTGGTATGGCTTTGGTCCGAGATATTTCTTTATTTACTAAGTTTTCCGGTCTGCGTCCCGGCGGCCGCCGAGGCGATCTGCTGCCCTTTTTCTGAGCCCATCGGGTAAACGATCACCATGGCGCTCTCTTCCTTAGAGATATCGAGCAGCGCCTGGATCTGGCGCAGTTCCATGCCGCCCTCCTGTTTGGCGAGGATTTCAGTGGCCTCAGCCAGCGCAGTAGCGACCTGTATTTCGGCATCCGCCTGGATATTCTTGGCTTTCGCCGAGCGCTCTGCCCGGGCGATCACGGCCAGCTCTTCAATCAGGGATGGGGGCGTACCGACATCGGTGATGCGCACGGCGCGCACATTGATCCCATAAGCTGTTGCGGCGTTATCAATCTGTGCTTTCAGGTCCGTAGCAATTCGCTCGGTTTCGCTGAGCAGCGGGCGCAGGTCATTGCCGCCGATGGTGCTCTTGAGCGCTTCCATTGAGACCCACTCGGTGGTCTTCCAGTAATCCTGTACGTCGATCGCTGCCTTTTCGGGGTCTTCGATTTCCATTTCAACCGCGGCAGTCACATCGATGGGAATGTTATCCTTGGTCAGGGTCTTGGTGGCTTTGACCTCATAGGTGGTGATACGTACATCCAGGATGCGGGCGACCGAGTAGATAAACGGCGGGATGATAAACATCCCCGGCCCTTTGACGCCGACCGATTTACCCAGGCGGAGGAGCACCAGGCGCTCCCACTGCGGAAGGATAAAGAACATCTTGGCGAGGATGTTGGCCAGCCAAAAGATAAAGATGGTGAGTATGCCACCCCACATCAATCTGCCGGGCTCTCCTGACAGCAGCCCAGGCAGCCCCAAAAAGAGCCATAAGGGCAGGAAGACTACCAGGCGCACGACATTCCGGATGAAACTCTGCACCGGGTTTCTAATCAAAGACATTTTCATTTCTCCTTTTCTAGCTAATTTGATCGAAGCTTTGCTTCGATTTGGTCAAACCAGGGATGATACTCCCAGGTTTGGCCAAGTGGTTATATTCAATCATACATAAGAATCTTCAAATTTACCAACATGCTTTCCTAGATGATTTCTGCTTCTGTTAAATTTCCAACAGGATATGGTAAAGAAGCACGCCCCCTGCCAGGGCAAGCGGCAGGGAGGTATAGAAGCCAGCGCCGATGTTTTGGGGCTTCCTCCCTTCTTTCCAAAACCCAACAGTGTGTACCAAAGCTTGCAGAATGCCAATAACTGAAGAGGTGAAAATTCCTATATACAGCCCAATTGAATTTCCAGAAACGAGCAGCGCTAATGTTCCCAGGTTGACGGTTGAAATCATGCTGGCGCCGAATAGATATTTTTTCTTGCTCATTTGAATCCTGCCAAGATCAAGATCGAAGATTCCCTGAGAAATTTCCTCAAAGGTATGGATGATCACAAACCAGATAAAAACGATGTAATACAAAATGATTGTTTCGTAGTTTTCCATCGGTCTCCTTTGGTCTGATTGCTGCTGTGAAGTTAACCCGGTCTTGATGCTTGACCAGTCGCTGTCTCTCGAATCAGCCTGATCAGCTCCTCAGGTTGGCGGGTCGAAAACGAGATATCCCGCACCGGGCCAACCCTGTTCTTGAAGGCAATTACTACCCGGGGATGATCGAGGAAATTAAAAGATGCCCGGTAACGTTTTTCAATCATCATGAAATGGATCCCCGCGCCGCCGTAGCGCATAAATCCAGAGATATGGTCGAGCTGGCAGTCTGCGATGTTGTCGGTTGGCACAGTCCAGCTGAAGATTCCGAATTTGAGCTTTAACTCTTCGGTGGTCAGCTGAATGATCAGGGTCCTGTAATTAATCACATAAAACAGGAAAAAAACGCAGATGATGATTAAGGCGGTAGCCAACCCATCCAAGCAAACCGCGCTCACCCGCCAGAGCGCCAGCCCGCCGAATAAGATCGTCAGGGCGGCAAACAGCGCCATGGTCCGGTTTGAAGATAAGCGCTCGTAGTACAGAATGTTTTCAGATGGGCTCCTCATACCTTTATTATAGTCAAATTCCTCTTCCTTTTAAGTGCAAACGCCCTGCTGCCAGGTTATTCAAGGTAAACACCTCGTTCGTATTTTGGAAAAGTTAGCCGGCGATCGCTCCAATAATGCTGGCGGCAAGCATATAGGCTCCCAGGGCGGCGAGCACCACCGCGGAGACCAGGATCAGGGAACGCCTGCCAGCCGGGCCTAAAAAACGGGTGGTCCCGAACAACAGGATCGTACCTGCCAGGGCAAGCACCATTGTCCCGTAAAAAGCAATAATCAGCGCGGCAGCGTTCGCCGGGCTCTCCTGCCAGGCAACCAGGAAAGCAGGTCCTAAAACCAGGCTCCAGCCGAGATAGGGATTGGGATTGAGGATGTTGACCATCGCCGCCTTGAACAGCGTTTGCGGCACCGAAGTTTCGGAGTCGGGTTCTTGGGCAGCGTTCTGCTGCCACTGCCGGTAGCTCCCCCAGGCCAGGTAAATCAGGAAAACACCCCCGACTGCCTGGAGGACTTTGCTCAAAATCTCAGGGATCTGATTGAGCACCAGCAGGGCCAGCACCGCAATCGGGCCATCGCTGATCAGCGGGGAGAACGCTGCCGGCAGGGTACGCTTCCAGCCTTTCTGGGCCACGCCGGAAAGCAGGAAGGCTTGCAGCGGCCCCGGCTGGATCGCGGCGGCGAAAGCGAACCCGCTTCCGATGAGAATGTACTCAAACATCACTGGCCTCCTTTTCCGCAGTGGCTGCTAATACTGTACAGTTAAAAACTACTCTTCAGTGATAAGGGAGCGATTCTTTGATTTTGAATTCCTGCTTTATTTATTTTACACATCGAAATCCCAAGTTGCCAATATCCATTTGTTTACTTCTCGGCCAAACCTTGCCGTCATAGACAATCATGTAAGCGCGCTTTTGATCAACTTCTGTTGCCGTCCACCAATAAATTATTTGAGAATATTTCAGCCATCAATTATTTTGCTGGCGGCTGCCAGACATACACCTCCGCGCTGAATTTTTCTTTAAATCCTAATTTTTGGTACACGCTGTATCCCATTTCAGATGATAGCAAAATCGCATGCTCGTAACCGCGCTGCCGTGCATCAACACACCCCTGCCAGGTGATTGCTGTGCCGATGCCTTTGCCGCGTGCCTCGGGAATTGTGGCTATATTCCACACGCCCGCAACACCATCTTTCCCATAATACATGGTGGCGCAGGCCGCAGGCTGATCATCAAGGTACGCTATAAAATGTTGGATTGAATCATCAACCGTCAGACCAAGATGTTGATAAATAG
The DNA here is from genome assembly GCA_039714215.1 of Chloroflexota bacterium. GTDB lineage: Bacteria > Chloroflexota > Anaerolineae > Anaerolineales > UBA11579 > UBA11579. The sequence continues at coordinate 7,426 of JBDLJU010000151.1, forward strand.
AACTGAATAAATCGTTGACCTCATCTGGCAATTGATAGCCCAACTCAAATGGGATTCTCCAATCGGCCAGCATTTCCTCGCTGCGTACTTGCTCGATGTGCAGACGATCAGGCTGGATTACTTCATCGGGGAGCTTCGCAAGATTGGCAAGCATTGCAGGAGAATCGTGAGAATGAGATAATCCCTGCTCGAGAAGCTGTCCTCCAAGATCTGATGGGGAGGAGTTCGGCCAGACGTACCACATGAAGGGCAGTCGCTTCTTCCGAAAACGGTCAACCAGACCCTGGATCTTCGCTTCGATTCCATTTTTTTCTAAATGGGTCTGAACCACGCTGTTCACCATCGGGTGAGCAACACCGGTGATTAACAA
>JBDLJU010000152.1:0-7786 GCA_039714215.1 Chloroflexota bacterium
TGGTGATGCAAGAAGATAATACTAGAGGGGTTAATATCCTGGTGGTCTTTTTGATGATCATGGCTCTGCTGACTGCTTTTGTCGGAAGTATTGGTCTGACCGGCACGATGGGGATGAATGTGTTAGAACGCACTCGCGAAATTGGGGTGATGCGGGCGATTGGGGCTGTCGATTTTGAAATTATCAAATCTGTGGTACTTGAAGGCATGATGATTGGCCTGATCACCTGGCTGCTGGCGATTGGACTGTCATTCCCGATCAGCCACCTCCTGCTGGGGATTATCAGTGAATCATTGTTGGGGTCCAAAATGTCGATGACTTTCACGCCTCATGGAATCTTCATCTGGCTGGGTGTGGTGCTCCTGCTATCGATCATCGCCAGTATATTGCCTGCGCGTAATGCTGTCCGATTAACGATCAACGAAGTGCTGGCTTATGAATAAGACCTGGTAACCCGGTTCGGATAGTAAGGTTGGAACCGCCCTGGAACCTGAGTGGAAAAACGTTGTTACCCGCACATTAAATTAGGTAGAATAGACGAATGAAGATACTCAACAGAACGGAACGGCTAAATTATCTAAAAGAAAATCCTGAGATTAGTGTGCTGATCATTGGCGCTGGGATCAATGGGATTGGCACCTTTAGAGACCTGGGATTGCAAGGACTGGATGTAGTACTTGTTGATCGCGGGGATTACTGCAGCGGGGCGAGCGCGGCATCATCTCATATGGTGCATGGCGGCATCCGCTATTTGGAGAATGGAGAATTCACACTGGTGCGCGAGGCGGTCAAGGAACGCAACCGCTTAATCGAAAATGCGCCTCATCTGGTGAACCCGCTCCCGACAACATTCCCTATCTTTAAGTTATTTTCTGGATTGCTGAATGCCCCATTGAAATTTCTAGGCTTAATGGAAAAGCCAGCGGAGCGCGGCGCGTTTGTGATAAAGATTGGGATGGTTGTGTATGATTTCTTTACCCGGGCGCAAAAAACAGTGCCGAAACACATCTTCCGCAATCGGGAGAAATCTTTGGAAAATTTCCCTGATTTAAATCCGAAGATTATCTTTACTGGGACCTATTATGATGGCTCAATGCCATCTCCAGAACGGATCGCGGTGGAACTACTCAAAGATACTGTTAAAGAGAACTCACAGGCGATTCCGCTGAATTATGTTAAGGTCATAACCGCTGAACAGGGGAAGGTCATTGTCCAGGACGAAATTAGCGGTGAAAAGATTGCCCTTCAACCTGAGATCGTCGTCAATTCCGCCGGCCCATGGATTGACCTGGTCAATGATGATCTTGGGGAAAAATCTCATTTTATTAGCGGGACAAAAGGGTCTCATGTGATCATGGATCACCCACAATTACGGAAAGCACTTGGGGAAAATGAATTGTTCTTTGAAAATAAAGATGGCAGGATCGTGCTGATCTTCCCCATCGAAGACAAGGTGATGATTGGTACTTCTGACCTGCGGATAGAGCATCCTGACGATGTGGTAATTACTGATGAGGAGATTGACTACTTTTTCGAGATGGTTGCCCGCGTTTTTCCAAAAATATCCTTGGATCGTTCCCAGATCGTCTACACCTTTTCTGGTGTGCGCCCGCTGCAGTATACCGCTGGCGGGAGGACAGGCCAGATCAGCCGGAATCACAAGGTGGGGATCTCTGAACCAACAGCTAGGAGAGAGTTCCCAATACTGTCTTTAATCGGTGGGAAGTGGACATCGTTCAGGGCTTTTTCTGAGCAAGCCACCGATAAGATTTTAAGTCGGTTGGGTGTAGAGAGGAGAATTTCGACGGCGGATCTGAAAATTGGCGGCAGCAACGGGCTGCCAATTGACCCAGAAGCGCGCCGGGCATTGATTCGGGAGGTATCTGCGGAATCAAATATCGACAAAGACCGATTTGAAGAACTCCTTCAATTCTATGGCATGCAGGCAATTAAATTACTGCATGATTATCCAGGAAAAATTTCTGAGACGCTCTCGGCTTGCCCTGAGATCAGCGCAGGTGAGATTGAATACTTTTTGGAGCAAGAAGATGTGGTCCACCTGGATGACTTGATCTTACGGAGGACGATGTTGGGGAAATTAGGAAGGATTTCTTTGGCTGGGCTTAATCAGATTGCTGAGGTCGCCGCAAAAAACCAGAATTGGACGGATGATAAACGCATTGAGGAAGTTAACCGCACCAAGGAAATATTTGAAAAGCGGCATATAGTTAATCTTAAGTAAATGGGTGGTTAAGAATCACCCTCCAGTCGGTATAAACCAAATTGATACTCGGTGCTTGTTTGACTGGTCAGATTGAGGTGTAGGGGGGCTTCCGTGGTCAGGGCGTAGCCCTGCGGGGGCTCGACTCGAATAGTAAAAACAAGATTATCACGACACTCCCCCGGTGACCATGTATCGATGGTGGCTCGACCATCTGAATCGCTGGTTGCCTTGCCGTATTTAATAGAATTTGCGTAATCTCCATCAATAAAAAACTCGACCCCTTCAAGGGGAATTTCCTTCTCATCCCACAGGCCATCCTGATTTGTATCTTCCCAAGCAGTCAAGTGGAAGTATGTAAAGCAATCTGCTAATATGGGCGCTTCGTTGGGGGCAACCGTGTTCTCTGGCTGGTAAACATCACAGCTTGCCAAAAGAAGGATTGAACTAATGGCGAGAAAACATTGACTAACTAATCGTAGAAAAAATTTAGATGGCTTCATTCTGTATGCTCCTCAAAAGGGTTTGGGAAAGCTCTATCGGGAATAGCTTGCCGCGGATTCTTGATATCGGGAAATCGTGATTAATGGAAACAGTGAGAAGTTATGAGATTATCATACCCGATTTAGATTCAAACTCAAAAGGCAGCAACCGGCATTTCCTCGGCCATGACATGCCTTAAGCATCAAACTCTTAGCTCATGTTGTGGCCCTTCGAAATGTGTTTGCCTTTTTAGTGTGCGCCTTTAGGTTTTTGCGATATTACTTTTATTCTGCTGCCGGATGGCAAAACCCATTACTAGCAGGTAGGCAAGCACGCACAGTTGATAGATTTCAGTCAATGAGAGGCTTTCAGCGTTTAATAGACCGAGGGCGACTGGAGGACCTAATGTGCTGCCCAGGTCTCCGAAAGTGTAGATCATCCCTAATACTCTGCCCTGTGCAGGTTTTTCTATCTGGTCACCTGCCAGTGCCGGCACCAGAGATTCGACACTCCCCCCGGTGATTTTTGCCAGAACCGCGCCAATCAACGCGATGGCAATCCATGGAGTTGACATCATCCATATCCCGAGAGCGCCAATCAAGGCGCTTACCGCCAAAACCCCCCAGCGCTTTCCAAGCTTATCAGAGAGGTATCCTGCCGCAGGCGCTCCCCCGATGCTGGCCAGCATCGTCAGAGCGGTGAAGCTCCCGGTAAAGGTTGCGAGGGGAATATAGATCCCGGCAATTTTGATACCGTCCCCGATGAAAGCAGAAATCCACAAAATTCCGGTAGCTGCCATTACCCCCCAGTCTACAAACCTGCTGGCGAAGACCGGCACACCTGCCTGGAGGACGAAATTCCACGGGAAATTATCAGACGGAGTTGATTGTTGAGCAGCAGGCTTAGCTGCGAGTGCAGCTGGGCGTGTCTCTGGGAATAGAAGTAACCAAACTAAAGCCATTCCCCCAATTACCGCGGTGGTCAACCACATGGTTGTCCGAAAACCAAACAGATCGGTGAGCAGCCCTCCAGAAAATGAGGAGAACGCTACGCCGAAGAAGAACCACATCTGGTACTGACCGCTGTGTTTCCCCCGGTTCTGATCGGTGGAGATGTCCAGCACGACAGCATTCCCACCGATGTAGAGCAAGGCCCAGGCGACACCCCATGCGATCCTCCCTGCGAGGAAAGGGATAAAACCGATCCCTAAGGCATAGCTTAGATTTGAGAGCGTTCCCAGGATCAATGATGCGACCAGCAGGCCACGGCGGGGGAGCCTGTCATAGAGGATTCCCATTGGCCCATTCAAGAGCAGACGAACTGCCCGGTTCGCCCCCAACAGCACGCCGACCATCCCAAGTGATATGCCTACCTCTGACGCAATTGAAGGGTTAGGTAATACGGTATAGAGGGTGGCATCTCCTAACAGAGATACCGCGGTGCCCATGCCGAGAAGGGTCAGCACTCGCCGAGGGGAATAGGTATTCAGAGAAGTCAGCTTCATTTTACTCCTAACAATGCGATGATTATACAACCGACTGGTTGACTTCGGATGTTTCAACCCTCCTGAGTTTCGAGGTTGGGTTTATTCTTCACGCGGTTAATTCTTGAATTTTTAAAAGCTCTTTTCTTTTTCGTAGTTATCTGGTAAAAATAGTGAAAATAATTGGATAGATTGATGGTATTTGAAAGGAACCTAACAGTGAATAAAGACCTGTTATCTCGCTATAACTACGATTCATTCATTAATGAAAACTTCCAACCCTGGATGAACTTTGAGAAAAGCCCTGTGGTTGGAGAGCCCGCGCCAGATTTTCCGTTGTGGGACTTGGACAAGCAAGCCTGCTCACTCAGTGAAATCTGGTCTGCTCATCTGTTTACCGTGGTGGAATTTGGCAGCTTCACCTGACCATACTGTGGGATGGCGGCGCCATCTATGAATCAGTTGGCAGAGGAATATGCAGATAAAAAAATTAGCTCGGTATTCATCTACACCCACGAAGCGCACCCGGGGGAGCATTACCCCCACCTGACTTCCATGGCTCAAAAATATCAACATGCCCAAGATTTGAAAAATGTTCTCGGTGTTACGCGCCCGATCTTACTGGATTCCCTGGATGGAGCCTGCCACCGCAGCTACGGGTCGATGCCCAATATGACCTGGATCTTCAACCGCAGTGGGGTGGTGCAGTATAAGGGCAATTGGACCGATGTGGACAGTGTCGAGCGTGCGCTGGTACACCTGCTCGAAATTAATCAGCGCCGTCGGAATCGGGAAATCCTGGCGCCGTTTAAAGTAGAAAAGCTTGAATATCGAAAATCTGACCGCGAGGGATTTAACAAGGGATTGGAACGCAGCGGGCCAAAAGCTGTGGAGGAATTTAAGAAAGCTTTCTAGTTTTCCAATAGGTATCCAACAAAAAAATCCGAGCAATTTCTGCTCGGATTTGTCTTTTAATTGTTGTTTCACTTAAGGGTAGCTGGCAAACAATTCCGTCTCGCCTGATGCATTGAACGTGACGACATCAAATGGCTCACTGTCGAAATCATCTGTTTCCATCCCTGGGGAGCCTACCGGCATCCCCGGAACAGCAATCCCGATAACCTCTGGTCTTTCAGTGAGCAGTCGTTCCAGCTCTCGAATTGGGACATGTCCTTCAATTACATAACCATCAACGATGGCTGTGTGGCATGATTGGAGTGCACTGGGAATCTGGTATTCTGTCTTGATCTCGTCCAAGGAAGGACTAGCCTTTTCTTGAACTTGATAACCGTGCTCTTCCAGATACTCGATCCAATCGCCGCAGCATCCTCAAGTGGGTGAGTAATACACCGTGACTATTTTCTCGGTGTTTGGTCCCTGGTCAGGCGCAACCGCGGTCGCGCAGGCGGTAAGCAGCGCCAAAACCAGGGCCATCATGGTAATCAGTTTTCTCATAGAGTGGGCTCCTTTGCAGAGTGATATTAATAAATACTCGGCCATACAGGATAAATATTACCCTATATATATAAAATACACAAATCACATGTTCCCCACTAAAAATTCCAGGGACTCCAAGGAAATTTCCAGAACCAAGTTGCCAGGATTTTTAATAGGTTCAGACATTAATTTAAAAAAGCAGAAAATCAATCTGAATATATTTGCTGAAGGAATTTTGTGTACATAGATCAATGCATTAGGTATAATATTTTTCATCAGGATGTAGGAAAAAATATATTAAGAAACAGAAATAGGAGCGTGCCATGTCGAACGTATTTGTATCTTCTCACCCGCTGGTTGACCACAAACTCACGAAACTAAGAGATATAAATACGTCACCCAAGAAATTCCGGGAGCTGGTCCGTGAAATTTCTGCGCTGCTAACCTACGAAGCCACAAAGGACCTGGGTATTTCTCCACTGCAGGTCACGACCCCGATGGGTGATACATCAGGAGTGGAATTAACCGATAAGATCGGTTTGGTGCCGATCTTGCGGGCAGGTTTGGGAATGGTTGAGGGGGTTTGGGGCTTAATGCCCAACGCTGAAGTCTGGCATATCGGTCTATACCGGGATGAAGATACGCTCCAGCCAGTGGAATACTATAATAAGCTGCCGATCGCGCCAACGGTGAAGGTGGTCTTGGTGCTCGATCCGATGCTTGCCACCGGTGGATCTGCTGTTGCGACTGTCGACATCCTGAAACGTTGGGGCGTAGACCGCATCAAGTTCGTTGGCTTGCTGGCGGCCCCTGAAGGTGTTGAAGCGATGCAGAAAGCTCACCCTGAGGTGCCGATTTATTTAGCCAAGCTTGATGAAAAGCTCAACGAGATTGGTTATATTGTCCCTGGCTTAGGCGATGCCGGTGACCGGCAGTTTGGGACCGCATGAAGGATTTAGATCTTTTTCAGTAAAAAAGTAAACGGAGCTGGGATTTCCCAGCTCCGTTTTTTGATCGAACGAAATTTGATATTGGGTATCTACAATGCTTGGCCAGAAATTTTAATTCTCAATTTGTCCAGTTTCAATTCTCAAATTATAAATATCTTCCAGCTTGTAAATGTCTTGCATCAGATCAAAGAATCCATGCCAGTGAGCCCAGTCGGCGCCTCCCATCAGGGCTCCCTGCCGCGCTCGGCGGCCTTCGTGGTGCCATAGGTAATAATATGTGATCTGGAACTCATCTTTCCAGGGGTTTTCTTTCAGCAGGCCGAGTTCGGCGAGTTCTGCCCGCATTTCTTCCGCTTTAGCGAAATAGGCGTCATTATAAAGATTCACAGCCTTGTCGCCTGATGCGAAGAACCCATCTACCAGGGTAGTTGAATGGCATTCAGCGCATACTTGTTTCATTAGCTCTCGCCCTGCTTCACCATCACCATAATACATGTCCATTACGTCAGATTCAGTTCGAGGTTTTGAAACTTTAGCCCACAGGTTCCAGTACAGCCGTTCTGTAATATTATGAGTAACTTCAAGATCACCGATTCCGCTCATGTGGCAGGTTGCACAGGTGGGAGCAGAGTAATCGCCGGGTTCCCATTCTCCAGGCGCACGATCCCAAACCCAGTTTTCACCATCTGAGTGATAAATCTGACCGTGTTTGCTGGCCTCATAAATTTCAATGTCTGGATGGTCGGGACCCAGGTGGCAGCTGGCACATGCTTCTGGTCTGCGAGCCTCAGCGATTGAGAAACTATGGCGGGTATGGCATACCGCACAATTTCCTACTTCTCCATTGGGATACACATTTCCAACACCAGATGTTGGATACGTTTCTGCGGTCGGGTGTCCGGTATCATCAACCAGTATTCGATTTCCATGGCATTGGTAGCACCCTGTTTCAGCAGGTGCGCCGGCGGAATCAGGATCTTCTCGCCCTTCATGGATGAACATCAGCGCCTGCATTGAATCTTTGCCCTCGACCTGGAGATATGCTCTTTCATGGCCGCTTGCATGGAATTGAGCCACTGCATCTTCATGGCATTCTCCGCAAACACTGGGGGGTACCAGCATTGAAAGACTAACATTGAGGTCTTCATGGCCTTCAACGTCCTTGAGGGCCATTTCGGAATCAGGGTCGACTGTATGGCAGTCTAAACAGCT
>JBDLJU010000153.1:0-7653 GCA_039714215.1 Chloroflexota bacterium
CCGCCCTTTGCTGCAATCACACCAATCACATTGACGCTGTCGACTCCCGGGGTGGTGGGTTCTTCATCGAGCGTCAAAGCGCCGGTTTTTGGACGGGTAAGGATGCTCTTGACTCGAGCGATCAGTTCTGCAGGGTGGGTGGGTTTGGTAAGGTAGTCATCAGCCCCGGCCTCAAATCCTTCTAATTTATCATCGACCTGGGCTTTAGCGGTGAAGAGAATGATCGGAATGAATGCGGTGCTCTCCACCGAACGAAGCTGGCGGGTGACTTCATAGCCATCCATACCAGGCATCATCACATCAAGGATGATCAGATCTGGGTTTTCCTCCTCGGCGAGTTTGAGAGCTTTCTCTCCATTGTTGGCCGCGGCGATATCGAACCCGTGCCGTTCCAGCATTTTACCAACCATGTGAAGGGTGTCGAAATCGTCATCTACAATTAGTATTTTCTTCTCCATAATAATGACCTCAATTGTACGGGTTAATGTGAGTTGTCAGCCCGATCAGCATGAGGGAGTATTGTAGAATAGCTGACATACCTGGCTTCGGAAGGATTACCCAAGCCTAATGATCTTATTATATCAATACTTTTTTCTTATCAGTATACAATCTTGAATGTTTGATTGGGCCGTGAGGATGATCTGCGTGGGCAAACACCAAAAAAATTTAAGTAGGGTGAATTTCAGGGCAAAGTTTATCCATGCAAGGATGCTATAATTAAAAATCAGTGATGAGAAACAAAATCAAACGTTTGCTTGAAGAAGAATCAGGGCTGGGTCCAACGGATGCTCTTGTCGTGGGGGTTTCTGGAGGTCCGGATAGTATCTGCCTGCTTCATCTGCTTGCCAGTAACACCAACTACCAAATTGTTGCCGCCCATTTAGACCATCAACTGCGTGCCGAATCGAAAAATGATGCTGCCGCAGTTCAGGCATTTCTTGAGAATATAGGCTTGGATTTTGTTTTAGGCACTGAAGATGTTGGTAAATATTCCAAGGAAAACGGGCTTTCCCTCGAGGAGGCTGGTCGCGAATTGCGCTATAAGTTTTTATTCGCCCAGGCAGAATTACATGATGCGAAAGCTGTGCTCGTTGGGCACCACGCCGATGACCAGGTCGAAACTGTGTTAATGCATTTTTTGCGCGGGAGTGGGCTGGCTGGCCTGGGCGGCATGCGGGAATCCGGTTTGACCCAATGGCATCCAAATATTCCATTGGTCCGTCCATTATTGACCGTGAGGCGGCAGAAAATTGAAGCCTATTGTGAGGAGCATGCCCTTTTTACCCTGGAAGATGCCAGCAATCAGGATACAGCTTTTTTTAGAAATCGTTTGCGAAATGAGCTAATTCCCTACCTGGAGGGATACAACCCCAGGATACGTGAGTTAGTCACCCAGATGGCTGACAGCTTAAGGGCGGACCATGCCGTGCTCTCAGACCTCGCACAAAAAGCCTTTGCGGATTGCCTGATTGATTCTGGCCCACAGCATATTGCTCTGCACCGGAGCATTTTTTCTGCCCAACCGCTTGGGGTGCGCCGAAATCTTGTCCGCCAGGCGGTGAATCTGCTCCGACCTGGCCTGCGCGACTTTGGTTTCAAGGATACCGCCAGGGTATTGGAATTGTTACAGCATCCACCCCAATCTGGGCAGGCAGATTTGACGGCGGGATTACGCGTCCAGATTGATGCGGATCGTTTGATCATCGCCGATTGGCGAGCTGATCTGTTGGATCCCGATTGGCCCCAATGGGGAGGTGGAGAACAACGAATCCTTGTTCCTGGGAGAACCCTGTTAGATAACGGCTGGATGCTGATCTCTGAACTACAGGCACCTGATTCCAGGGTGGATGAAATCCTTGGAGACAACGACGATCCTTTCATCGCGTATTTTGCAATCGATCCGCAAACCACACCGCTTATCATTCAAAATCGTCAGCCGGGAGCGCGGATCACCCCGTTCGGTATGGATGCAGGCTCGCAAAAAATTGGCGATTTAATGACCAACGCGAAATTACCCCAACCGGCCCGGGAAAATTGGCCTCTGGTCGTGATTGAAGGGCAGATCGTCTGGGTGCCTGGTATCCGGCGCAGCAGCCAATACTTGCTGGAGGAAGGCTCAGACCAGATCGTAAAAATTACAATCGAAAGGACGCCTGATCATGGAAGTTGAAAATGTAAACCGGGAAGAACTGCTCGATCACATCAAAAGAGAAAGAGCTCATTTCGAAGAAATCCTCAGCCGGGTTGATCCAGCTGACTATCTCAATCCGGTTTTTGACGGCGGTTGGTCGGTTAAAGATGTGCTCGCCCATATTGTGCTCTGGGAGCAGTTGATGATCACCTGGGTCAGCCAGGCAGCCGAGGGCATCATCCCAGAGGTGCCCGGCAGTGATGAGAATGTCGAAGCGATCAATCAAAAAGGATACCAGGACAACAAAGATCTGGCATGGGAAGATGTAGATGCCTCGTTCAGGCGCTCCTATTCTCAGGCGTTATCCATTGCTGAGAATGCACCCGATGAAGTGATCTTTACTGAAAACCCGCTCCCGGGGAGGAAACAACCCTTCTGGATCACAATTGCAGCGAATACCTGGTGGCACTATAAGGAACATCGCCAGGCGTTTGAACGCTGGTTGGATGCTCAATCAGCTTAGTTTTTAATCAGCTACCCGTTTCCGAAAACAACTGAGGAAAACCCGTAAATCTTTGCCCCCTGCTGCCAGGCGTCTCCAGGGAGACCGGCTTTTTGGCATACGTTTTCGAGGAGGGTCTCCCGACTCCATCCTCGATCAGCAGCGACTTCCGGGAGAAGCACGCCGCGCTTCCCATAATGGGTGATCAATACGCCGTGTTTGCCAACTTCAATTTGATCAGGCCGCATGCGCTGCATTGGGGAGAGAATCGCCACCTTAATCGTGATCTGGTTTAATTCTTTGGTGGTTAATGGGGAAAAGCGGGGGTCGGAAGTCGCCGCCGCCACAGCCATATCCTGCACAGATTGGAATAAGGGACGAACAGCAGTCATGTTTCCGATACAGCCCCGCAGCATTCCCCTGATCCTGAGTGTGACAAACACACTGGCCTTCCGCTCCAGTACGGGGTCGGCGTTTTTAATTTCGGGAACCTCGCCCTGCGTGATGTAGGATTCGATCGCCTCGAGCGCAAGCCGGAACAATTCATCTTGCTGCTTGGTGTTAAAAAGCGGCGGTTGATAGTCCCACAGCATCACTGCTGCAGAGCGCACACTGCCGCTTCCCTCTGCTTCTAGTGTCGAGACCGTATTCCCTCCAGAAAGTTGGGCATACTGCAAAAGAGTTGCTGCCGGGGCAGCCCCAACCTGGGACTCATTTCCATGTTGATCAGCGATTTCCCGGAAGTTTTCTGGATGATTAAATTCAAAGGCGGAGTGCAGGCCGTGCCCAAGTTCAGTCTGGGCAATCACGCAGGCTCGCTTCCCATTGAGCATCCCAGCCAGTGCGGAACCAACTGCGATGGCTTGCTCAAGTTGATTTTCAGCGAGGAGCACGGGCAGGATTTTTGATTCGGGCAGTAAAAATTTGATGAATGCTGGCAGCACAGGGAAGCAAGATGCGGTTGGTTCTGCCCGCTGCTCCCGGGACAATTTCATCGTTTTGATTTCAGGGACCAGGGTACGCAGTTCATCGGCTGCCTGGGAATCAATTTCAAGTGAGCCAAGCGGCGAGAGCATTTGCCCTTCGTGTTGAATCGTTGTCTGATTTTCTGGATGTGAAGTCAGGAGTACAAACAGGTCGATTTCTTGACCTTGAATTTGTGAAAATCCAGAGGCAATCAGGGGTAGTGAGTGTCGACCAGAACCAGGGGGCAGCAGCAGCCCCAGGGGGGGGCCGTCGATCGGAGTGACCAGGTCCATGTGGTGGTTAATCAGTGCTTCATTAATTAGAAATTCCTGCCCCATTCAGCCTCCGTGGTTGGTTTCGATCAGTGCTGTGTAGTCTGCTGGCCGCCGGTCGAGAAACAGGTCGTTTTTAACTGTGAGCTGTTTATTTCGGGCCAATCCCACATCGATCTCCCCGGTGAGGAGTTCCTCACCTGTAGCGCTCGCTTCCTCCAATATGTTTCCGAGCGGATCAGCGATGAAAGAGCGTCCGGTGAAGGTCAGCTCGCCTTCTGTGCCTACCCGGTTGGCGGTGATCGTGTAAACACGGTTGATCATTGCATGGATCGGCACTGCTCGCTGGGCGAGTCCGGGCAGCACCAGATTGGAGGTGTGGCAGATCAGGTCAGCGCCCTTGAGCGCCAGCACCCGCCAGGCTTCAGGGTACATCCAGTCGAAACACACCTGGATCCCGAGCTTACAGCCATTGATCTCAAATACCGGCAGTCCAGCCTGGCCTGGTTGGAAGAAATCTTTTTCATTGTAGAACAGATGCAGCTTTTGATATTTCCCGAGATACCCTTCAGGTCCAACCAGCACTGCTGAGTTGAAGAGCTGGTCTCCACTACGCTCATTAAAGCCGGAAACGATATGGTATTTGTGCTTTTGGCAGATCTCGGAAAGGAAATCGATGAATTGGCTGTCTCCCACACTTTCTGAAGTTTCCCAGGCTTGTTCCGCCGAGGTAAAATCGTAGCCTGAGTTACAAAGCTCAGGCAGCACCAGCAGGTCTAACGCTGCGGCTTGAGGGAGCAGGGCAGAGAGCTTCTGCATTGTTGCCGCCGGGTCACCGAGTACCGGGGAGAATTGTAAACATCCGATTTTAAACATTCTCTTCTATCCTTTTAATACCAATCGATAATAATAGTATATGCGAAGTTGAGTTCTTTTCAAATCCCCGCATCGAAATACTCTGAATTGAGGTTATATTAATACGACGAAATTTTTTGTTTGTTACAACTTTTGAGGAGGGCTCCATGTCTCAACCCCTGAACAATCCTGAAGTCCATTGGCGTCGCACGGTGCTGGTATTTGGTCTGTTCTTCCTGTTCTTCTTCCAGCTGCTCTCTGATTTTGTCGCCGGGATCTACGCCTTTGGTTTGCTCGGCACCGGGATCCCCAACGAGATTGTCAGCGTGCTGTTCTTGTTTTCCCCGCTGGCGCTGCTCTTCTTTAAGCATCGGGTGTCAAATCGTTGGTTGATCGGCTTTGCGGGGATGGGGTTAGTCTGCCGGTTTGTGGAGGTGCTCCTCGATACCCGCGGCAGGATGCTGGTCTCAGGATTGGGGGTCGGGGCGCTGCTGCTGTTCTTTACCGGGATTTACTCTTTAAGGGGGCAGGCTCACCCGCGGATCAGCCGTCAGCTTTCCATGGGGTTGGCGTTAGCCCTGCTGCTCTCGATCTTGTTCCGGACGCTCAATGCAGGCTGGGACATTTCCACTTATGGGATCTTCAGGCTGCTCGGCTGGGTCCTGGTGTTGCTGGCGGCCTACTTGCTGAAAGATTGGAGCCTGACAGCTCAACCGGATGACCAGACAGGCAGGCCAGCCGGAACTGGTCGCCTGATTGGATATGCTCTTGGCGTTTCCAGCGTGTGGCTGCTGCTTTATTTTGTTTTTTCCAGCCCCAATGTGGTTGCCCGCTGGACTGGAGTACCACATCTGCCAGTTTTGACCGTGCTGCTGCTCGCCTGGATTGGATATTTTTGGTGGTGGCAGCGCAGCGGGCCGCCCTCCCGCGGGATATTAATTGTTTGGGGCGTTGTGTTTACACTTTCCCTGCTGTTCACCATTCTGCCGCACCAGGTTGTTTTCTCTGCTTCTCCTCAGGGGTATCCGCTGCTCGAGCCAGGGATCGCCTGGTGGCAGGTTATCCCGGTTTACCTGATGCTGATCACCTCACCGGTTTTGCTGGCGGCCTTCCAAACTTTCTCCGAAGAAATTTTTACCCTGCAGCCAACCTCCAGACAGTTGGGCGCTGCTTTTTCGATTGCTTCCCTCTACATCCTGCTGATGATCTTTGGGCAGGTCTTCACCACGGTCTATGACTACATTCCGGTGGTCGGTCCCTTTTTCCGGGATAAATTCTGGTTGGTACACCTGATCCTGGGATTGGGGGTCACCCTGCCGCTGCTCCTCGTGCGGGTCAAAGCGCAGGAAAAGCATACCCCTGACAATTTTATCCAGTGGAGCATGGTGATCCTCGCCGCTGGCGCATTGGTCAGCTTGGCTCTGCTTTCCCCGCGTCCCCGACCACCAATGGGGACGGCATCAACTTTGCGGGTGCTGACCTACAACATCCAGCAGGGCTACGATGCGGAGGGACAGCTCAATTTTGACGGCCAGCTCGCCTACATCCGCTCAACATTCCCCGACATCGTTGGACTCCAGGAGTCGGATACCAACCGCATCGCCGGTGGGAACGCCGACCTGGTGGAGTATTTCGCCCGTGAACTGAAAATGTACAGCTACTACGGACCCAAAGTAGTCCCAGGAACCTTTGGGATTGCGCTGCTCTCGCGCTATCCGATTGAGGAAGCGCGTACCTTCTTTGTTTACAGCGAAGGGGAGCAGGTGGCGGTGATTGAGGCTAAGATCACCGTTGGGGATCAGACCTTCACAATTTATGTCAACCACCTGGGGAACGGCGGTCCGCTGGTGCAGGCCGAGCAGTTCCTCGAGCTCACTGAAGGGCAGCAGCATGTGATCGCCATGGGGGACTACAACTTCCGCCCTTACGAAGAGCAATATGCGCGTGCTGTCGCCGGGCTGGAGGATGTCTTTGAAATCACCCTCCAGGCTGAGGTCCCCGTGGAATTTGACTTCACCGAACGCATTGACCATATCTTTGTCTCCCCTGGGATGCAGGTCAACCTGGCGCAGTACCTCATCCGGCCGGAATCTGATCACCCCGCGCTGCTGGTTGAGCTCGGTTGGTAGGATCAAGAAAAAGCTCAATATTCAGAAAAAACCTGAGGAGAGGCGGTGCTTCCACCGCCTCTTGTCTTTCCCTTTTACAATAGTATTATTTGATTTAGCTGCGTATCAAGATAAAGTTTACCAACAATAACCAAAAATCGAATATAATAAATTATGACAACGTGTTGGTTGATTAATTGTCTTGGGACTTAATCAAATGGTTTATCCAAAGCGAGGAATAAAAATGACAGAAAAGCAGAAACTCACCAATCAGAAAGAGCTTGGATCTCAGGTTGCCGTTGTTACCGGAGGCGGTAGAGGGATTGGGCGGGTGATCTCACAGAAACTGGCAGCAGCCGGTGCCTCTGTAGCGGTTCTCTCGCGCACACAATCACAACTTGATGAAACGGTATCCCTGATTAAATCAGCGGGGGGAACCGTGTCAGCCTGGTCTGCTGACGTAGCTGATGAAAATCAAATAAAAGCGGTAATTGAAGAAGTTGAGAGCACGTTAGGTCCAATTACTCTCTTGGTGAATAATGCAGGCAGCGGGACAGCATCGGGGCCTATCTGGGAAGGTGATTCAGATGATTGGTGGCGTGATGTCGAAATAAACCTTCGCGGCCCATACCTTTGTACCCGCACCGTGCTGCCGGGAATGATCTCTCGCCGGAATGGGAGAATAGTCAACATTGGAAGCAATGTTGCTATCCGTCCCACTCCCTATGCCACCGCCTATTCGTGTTCAAAGGCAGCTCTTCTTCGCTTTACAGATAGCGTAGCAGAGTCAGTCAGCGCAATGGGTATCCAGGTATTTGC